>CAZKCX010000004.1:0-28152 GCA_964550865.1 uncultured Planctomycetales bacterium | reverse complement strand
AAGCCATGACCCGCAAGGAGCTAGTAACCGGAGTTAGCTAGAGACTCAGTTGGATCCTTTGCTGCCTGCACTATTGTGCCCTTGTGCCGATACCCGTCAATTGCCAGTCGGACGACGAATGGCGTCATGCTGTGGGAGCGCAGCCCCGATCCGATCGGACAAGCACAGTCCGAGGCACGGAATCAGGAGGCAGGCGGGAGGTCGCGGCCTTGCAGCCCGGGATGATCGGGCGCCAACCGCGTCGCACGGAAGATCGCATTCTCCTCGTCTTGCCCTCCGGGCGGGCCGCCTCGAGGACCGCGCGGCCCCCCTGGAGGCGAAGGCCTGTCCGAACGCTGGGAGCCGCTTCGATCCGACCCTGGCCCTCCCGGCCTCTTCCCTTGCGGTCCCGGCGGACGACGAGGCGGTCCTGCACCTTGGGGCGGTCCGGGCGGCGGCCCGATCTCGCCACCGAAGGGGTTCTCATATTCCCAGACGACCTTGCCATCGGGCCGGACCTCGAACAAGCGCCCCTTCTCCCCCGAACAGACCAAGGTGTTCCCATTCGGCAGACGGTGCGCGCCCGAGATATGCCCGGCGAAGAAGTCGGACTTGCCTGGGCTGGAGTAGCTCCAGATCGGTCGGGCCGGGTCGAAGGCGGATCCCGTTTCGCGGGCATAGCCGCCCGCGGCGCCCGTGGGCACAACGATCTCGTCCACGGAGGAGTAGTCGCCGTTCGGGCGCCCCCGCCCGTTGTTGAAGATCAGCACGTGGCCGGCGCCTGGGAAGCCCCGTGGAATCCATCGGGCGTCGTGTTGGGCGAAGAGCTGTTGGTCTTCCGCGGTCCCCGCGCGATAGGCCTGCGGATTCCCCCACCGGTACAACAGGTCGCCGCCCTTGCCGTGCTTGCCGCCCGCGTGGCCGGCCGCCTCCTTCGTCGTGGTACCGTGATCGATGATCCAGACCTCATTGAACGCCAGCACGCTGAGGATGATCTGGTCCAGCTCGGCGTTGTAATCGATCGAGTTCGTGTGGTTCCAGTCGGGGCGGCTGTCCCTCGGGCGACCGCGAGGCGATGCCTGAAGGTATCCTAAGGACTCGAGCCGTTCCCGCTGTTCCCGTGAAAGACGCGAGGAGGCGCTGGTGTAGTTGACGTCGATGCGTTCGGGGTGCTCAGCGACCGGCCCGTAGTTCTCCTTGGCCGCATCGTGATCTTGGATGAGGTGGTCCCAGACGTGCCACTCCCACACGATCCTCCCCCCGCGGCCGCCCTCCGGCTTGACCTCGATGACGTGGTCCGGCCAGAGCCCTTCGCGACCCACCGTCGCCGGGTCGCGGCCGGCGGCGATGGCCTCGGCCTTGCTCTTCTTCTCTGAGGCCAGGACCAACACATTGCCGTTGGGCAGTGGCTCGATGTCGTGGTGCTGGCAGTGCTTGTCGTCGGAATAGGAGAACTCCCAGACGGGCCTGCCGTCCCAGTCGTACTCTCGGATCAGGCCGCCAAGACCGCCGCCATGGAAGTGGCGCTGCCCCGGCGGATGGGCGCACTTGAGGAGACGGCCGTTGTCGAGCAGGTAGACGGCCTGACCGGGCGGGTGTTCCCCTTTCCATTTGTGCACGACGTCCCCACGCATGTTGACCAAGTAGGTGGTCGTCGATCGCATCGGCGCGAAGAGCGTGTAGCCCTCGAACGCGTTGTCTTCGAACCGAACCAGACCGTTCGGTTCTCGGCCTCGCCACAGTGCAATCGCAAAGACCACGGCCAGCGCAAGGGCCACCAGGAGCGTGTACTTGGTTCTCACGGACTATCCGACCTCATCGTCTTGCATTCAGGGTGCGCATCGCGTCGGCTCTTCGAGTCGGTCCGCCGGCGACCGGCGCCGTCGTACGGGCGGGTGACGCTACCCGGGCAAGCGGATCGGCTTCTCCTTGCCCGTCGCCTTGCGGACGGGGTACTGCGCGCCCATTGCCTCGAGCCGGGCGACGAGCTTGCGGGCCAGGCCGCGGAGCAACTCGGGCTTCTGCCCGGCGAGGTTGTTCTTCTCGCTGATGTCCACAGCGAGATCATAGAGCTCCCAGGTCTCCCGATCGTGGAAGTAGATGACTTTCCACGTACCGTCACGCATGACGCTATAAGGGCCGAAGCCGTGTGGGAGCGTTTGCCGGCGGTAGTTGATGAAGTGCGGATAGTGGAAGATCAGCTCGCCCGGTCGCTGGAATCCCTTCCGCCCGACGACGTAACCGGTGATGTCGTACCCGTCGAGGGTGACGTCATAGCGGGTCAGGTCTTCGATTCCGGCCCACCGGCAGACGGTGGGTAGGAAATCGTCGCAGTGGACCGGCCTGTCGCAGGTGGCTCCGGCGGCGATGGGCAATCGTGCCTGCAGGGCGCTCCTCGCGTCCCGCTTGGCCCAGCTTACGATCATGGGGACGCGGATACCTCCTTCATATGCGGAGCCTTTGCCGCTGCGGAGCGGGGCGTTGTGCGTGTAATGTCCCGTGCCCATCGGGGTCCTGCCGCGAGTGCCGTGACTGAATCCGCCGTTGTCGGAGGCGAAGAGAATGAGGGTGCTCTCCGCCACGCCAAGCTTGTCCAATTTCGCCAGGATGCGGCCGAGGCTGTCGTCCATGCTCTCGACCATGGAAGCATAAACCGCCTCGTTCTTGTTCACAGCGCGATCGAGGTACTTCTGAACGAAGCGCTTGTCCTCTTCCAGCGGGACGTGGACGGCGTAGTGCGCCATGTAGAGGTAGAAGGGTTTGCCCTGCGTGACGGCACGTTCGATCTCTCTCTCGGCCTCGATGGTCAGGGCCTCGGTGAGGTTGATGTCCTTTCCGTGGTAGGCCTCGAGTCCGGGGACGTCCCAGATGCGGTCGCCGTCTCGCCAGGCAGCGCTGAAGTTCCGCTTGCCGTGGTAGCTGCCCGGTCCGCCGGCGGCGTGACCGGCGACGTTCACGTCGAAGCCCAGCCGCCGAGGGTCTTCGCCTTTGGTTCCCTTCGCCCCGAAGTGGGCCTTGCCGACGTGGATGGTTCGGTAGCCGTTCGCTTGCAAGATGCCTGGCAAGGTCGCTCGGCCGGGCTGAAGGCCGATGATGTTCCAGTCGGGTGAGCGGAAGTTCTTGGTCTGTTGCGATGGGTCGCGGCCCGGGCGCAGGGTCCATTGGGTGACACGATGCCGGGCGGCGTTCTGACCGGTCATGATGCTGGTCCGCGTCGGGGAGCAGATCGAACAGGCATAGGCGTTGGTGAAGCGGATGCCCTGGGAAGCCAGCCGCTCCATGTTGGGGGTGTGGTAATGCCGATTGAAGGCGGTGGGTTCGCTATGGAAAGGCACAGAGGTGTCCTGCCAGCCCATGTCATCCACCAGGAACAGGATCACATTGGGCTTCTTGGCCGGTTCTCGTGCCGAAACCGGTGCGGCCGAAGCCAGGAACACGGATGATACCACCAACAGAATGCGTGACATGGGAATGTCCTCTGGTGTCGACGTCTTCGACACGTTGGCCAAACCGTGGCGATCCTCGCTCAAAGTCCCAACCCCCGTAGGAACGCACGGTTGCGGCGAGCGCTTTCCTTGGGCGTCCCCATGCCGGGCAGCACATCTTGCTCGACCACCACCCACCCTTCGTACCCCGTATGGCGCGCCCAGTCTATCACGCGACGGAAGTCTACCTCACCCTGACCGAGTTCGCAGAACACGCCGCGGCGCACGGCCTCGAAGTAGTCCGCGCCTTCGTTCCGCGCGCGTTCGGAGATCGAGCGGTGACAATCCTTGAAGTGAAGATGCCTGATGCGGTCGGCAAAACGATGGAGACCGTCGAGCACGACGCCGGCATCGTTCGTGCCGGACCCGTAGAGGTAGTGCCCTGTATCGAGGACCAGGCCGAGGGCCTCCGGATCCGTCATATCAAGCAAGCGGGCGATCTCATCCGGCGTCTCCACAAACCCGGCGCAGTGATGATGAAACACCACCGGCAGTCCCGTCTCGGAGCGGATCGTCCGTGCGATGCTTTCGGCGTTCTGGGCGAAAAGCGTCCACTGCTCCTCGGAGAGCGCCAGCTCGGGCGTGACCCGACCGGCATGCTGAGTCCGAACCGGATCGGTGCCGTTGTCGTCGGCCAGGACCAGAAACGGAGAGTGCCCCTGGCCGCCTTGCTCGGCGACCGCAGCCAGGAGCCGCGCGGTCCTCAGTGCTTCTTCCAGGCCTTTGCCCCCCGCGTCCGATCCGGCGAGCGCCACGGGGACGAATGCACCGACCAGCGTCAGGTCTCGCTCCGCCATCTCCTGGTGCAGTGCGTTGGGGTCCGTGGGCATGTAGCCCCAATCGCCGAGCTCGGTGCCCACATAGCCCGTCTCCACGAGTTCGTCGAGCATCTGCTCGTAGCCGATGCTCTCGCCTGCAAGCCCCTCGAATTCCAGTGATCCCCACGAGCACGGCGCGTTGGCAACACGAAGCATGGCGACACCTCTCCCGATCTGCCATCGTACTCGGTACGTCTTTCACCCATCAACGGCTTGGGAATCCTTCGCCTTACCGACCAACGGCACACGGCAGGGAAAGCTGCGGTGGGTAACGAAGTCGAGGGCACCCTTGAAGACGGCTTCCGCGCCGCTCCCTCTGGGAAGCGGCACGCGGACATCACGGCCGGCGCGCGGGGCGAAGTCCGCGAGCCTCTGGGCGGCGATGGGCATGCCGTTCACGCAACCGCTCAGGCGAACGTCGCGCAAGGTGAAGTCTCGCTTGTTGACGAGGCGTAGGCGCAGGCCGTCACCTTGACGCGAAACGCGGTCGAGGCGGGCGTCGGCGAAGACATCGATAAAGGCGGCGTCCGTCTTCGGATGGGTTTGGAGCTTGTCGTTGAAGACACCGGGATGATCCTTCGAGTCGACCTTCATGTAGAAGAAGCCGCCGCTCATGCCGTTCTCCAGCCCCCACTGGAACATACCGTAGATCGCGCGGACGCCCGTCTCGGGGATCGGCCCGAGGTAGGAGTTGTACTCGGTGAAGGTGATCGGCAGGCCGTGCTGGCGGGCGATCTCGATGCTGCGACGGATGATGGGCTGGCGATCCTCGGGGGTCTGGCCCTTGCCGTAGTAATAGTTGACGGCCATGATGTCCTGACCTTCCCAGCGGTCCTGCCCGTAGAGGTTCGCGTAGTGGACCGGCCGGCGGTAGGAATCGCGATGTCGATAGACGGGGTACACGGAGATGAGGAAGTCGGCGGTATCGTTGCCGATTTCGTTGCAGGAATTCCACATGAGCACGCCGGGGGAGTCGACGTAGTCGTCGATGAACTTGGCGGTGACGGCGCGGGCCGTCGTCATGGGCGGGCCGTCCTGGCGGGCGAAGATCTCGTCCGTCGAACAGCAGCTAAAGGGCGCGAGCACCGACCACGCCAGGCCCATCTCGTGCGCCATGTCCACCTGCCAGCGGGGTGGGAAATCGCCGCGGAGCATATTAAAACCAAGGTTCTTGAGGATCTGCAGCATCTTCCGCGATCGCTCCTTGCTACAGGGGTCCAGACTGTGCACGTTCACGCCCTTGACGATGAAGGGCTCGTCGTTGACGAGGATCTTGCCGTCCCGTGTTTCGACGGAGGCCGCGGCCTCGGGCGGACCGAACGGACGCGAGGTGGCCTTCATGGCAGACTTCGGGTCTCGTTCAGACGTCGCACGGTACTCTTCGGCGTAGGCGAGGGATCGCTTCGCGGCGGCGAAGTCGCCGGAGGCGATCAGGCGTTTCGTCCGGGCGAGGAGGGCCAAGGTCGCCTCCGCATCGGCGGACGGCGGCGGATCGGGCACGACGCGCTCGAGCGCCGCGATCCGTTGGCGGAGGTCTCGGGTATCCACGCGACGAACGCGCGTCTCGGCCAGGACCGCGCCCCCGGCATCGCGCAAGGCGAACGTCATCCTCGGGCTCAGGGACTCCGGCGCGAGGGCCAGATGAACGGCCGAGTCCTCGTTGTCATGCGGTGCGGTTTGGACGGCCATTCCGTGCGGGCCGGCGGGGATCTCGATTCGTTGTGGCCGCGCATCGAGGAGCTTGTCGCCGGGGCCGATGACCCACCGCGCGTCGAGGGAACGCGCGGAACCGTTGGTGTAGAGCGTGAAGGCCGGCCAGGCGGTATCGGCGAAGGCCTCCGCTTGAGGAAAGAGCCAGTAGGCCGGCGGGGCTACGCGAAGGTCGTCCGCGGCGGCGGCGAAGTAGGCGATGTGGACGCGACCCGAGCCGAGCCGGAAGCCGACGCGGCCCTTCGGGGTGCCGTCGTACTTGGTCTTCAGCGCCCACGCCTTGGGTTCCGGGAGATGGGCGGGCCAGAACTTCCCGCGGAGGCGGTTGCCCTCGAATCGCAGCTTCTGCCAGATCCAGTTCGTCTCGTTCCAGTCCTCGGTGATCAGGCCATGGCCGGGGCGTTCGGCGAGGAGCGCCTCCGTGTCGTCCGCCCGGTATGCGCGGAACTGGACTCCCGCGTCGTTGTCGATTTCCAGCCAAACGTGGGGGCGAACCTGCTTGGTGTTGTGCTCTTCCCGAACGGAATCGCCGTAGGCCGCGTGGCAGACGAGGAGGCCGTCGGCGTCCTTGGCGCGGGGATCGCACTCCCGATAGAGCACGAGGATCGTGCCCG
Organism: uncultured Planctomycetales bacterium; assembly: GCA_964550865.1. GTDB lineage: Bacteria > Planctomycetota > Phycisphaerae > UBA1845 > JAFGLZ01 > JAFGLZ01. The sequence goes on along the minus strand of CAZKCX010000004.1, from coordinate 21,546 downwards.
CCTGCATCCGAAGCCCCTTGGCCAAACCGATGACGTGGTCCCCGTTGATGGCGAGCACGTCGGGCCCGTAGGCGGTCGGCGTCGTGTGGTCTTGCGCGACGGCGATATGGGCATCGCCCTTCATGTCGAGCAGGTCCCAGTGTTCGAGCGAGGCGAAGCGGTCCTCAAAGGGCAGGGGGGCGGCGGCGTGGTGTGCGAGGCCGACGAACATGAGCAGAAGAGCGGCGGGCAGGTTCATGTATCGGTTCCGTGACGTTCAGTATTCGGTTGTGGGTCTACTCGACCCGGAGAACGAGAAGCATCGGCCGGCATACCGCATTGTTGCCTACCGTGTAGCCGCGGGCAACGGCGGAAAACGGACCGAGGCGACGGCCTTCCAGCGTTGATCGTCGGGAGGGTAGTCCGGCTACTTCAGTTCCGAGAACATCTCCAGCAGGGCCTTGGTGATCTTCGTCGCGGCCTGCACCTCCACCTTGCACGTACCCAGCCACGTCTCGTAGCCGCCCAACTCGTGCTGTTCGGGCGTGGGCAGGTACCCGTAGCCGCCGTTGGCCAACTCCATGGTAAAGGTGGGCTTGAACGGGCTGCGTTCCTTCAGTTCCAGGCCGGTCTCCACGAAGACCTCGAATGGAATCGCCGCGATGCCCAGCTCACCGATCCGGACCGCCTGCAGGAGGATGCGGACCGCGTCGGGCGACTCGTGCTGTTGGATGGCCCGTCTGGCATAGGTTCGTTCGTGTGGGTACTTGTCGCGCCGTTTCGGTTCGGCCAGCAGCTTCTTGCAGCGAGCGAGCTGCTCGGGTGTCGGCTTGCGGACGCCGAGCTCCAGCTCGCGCTGCCGCATGTCGAGCGGAACCCAGTCGTGCCAGGTGAGATCCTTGTACGCCCGGTAGACGGCGTCGGCGCAGCCGTGCGCGACGAAGCGCATCTGCTCGTACGGTTTCTTCCGAACGCGCGGCTTGGCGAAGTTGATGTTGTTGATGTTCGCGCTCGTGCCGTTGCTCATCGCCGCGATGAAGGGCGGATCCAGCCGGTCGGCCTCGAGCAGCTCCTGGATGCGGTCGGAGAACATGCCGAAGTAGTCGGCCGAGATGTGCTTCCCGCCGGTGCCGCCGACGTAGTGCAGCGAGTAGTTGGCCAGCAGGCCCAGCGGGCGGCCGTCCTCCCGTTGAAGGGCGAAGAAGGCGATCTGCGGGTCAACCGGCCCGGCCGGCTTGAGAAGCGTCGGTCGATGGCCGGGGTTCATCTTCGCCTTGTCCGGCTCGCCGAAGGGGTTGTACAGCTTGGTGCCGGGCTTCATCAGCCAGCGGCGGTTGAAGACGTGCGCCGGCTCATCCACCGTACCCCACGCGATCCGCGCGGGCTGGAGGTCGTAGATCGCGCAGCGGACGCCGTCCGCGATGCGATGGGCCACGAACTTCATATACTCGGTCAGTTCCTTACCCGGCTTCAAGGGATTCGGCCACCGCGCGCTGACCGAAGAGTGCGTGTGCGTGCAGGAGATCAGGATCCGCTCGGTCGGCAGTTTGGTGGCCTCGTGGATCTGCCGCTTGGCCTCGTCGAGCACCTCACGGCTCATGTAGATGCTGTCCGCCACGACGAGGGCGATACGCGTCTTACCGTCGTCGAGGACGAAGCACCGGGCCCAGAGCTCATCGTGGACGTACTGGGCGGGCGGCGGCGTGCCGAAGTTGCCCACCAGCCCCTGGCCGAGCCACGGCGTGATGTTGGCAGCGGCCACGCCGGCGCGGAGCTGTTTGGTCTTCGATGCCGCGGCCGCCTCGGCTGGCAGCGTCGCACAGACGACTCCGAAGAGTACCAGTCCGATCAAGCAGGACAGGGAACGGAAATAGGGGGAACGATCGGTACTGCGGGACATAGCGTTACTCCATCGTACAAGGACAACGTGACACGTCCCCATCGTGCGAGGTTGCGAGAGGAATGTCAACGCGCCGGATTGCCTCAGCCGTGGCGTGCGCCATCTCCCTCCCGTGGTTGCCGGTTTCGGTGGCGATACCGATGGAGATCGCGTTGGGACGGAATACTCCCATGAGCCCGCCTCATTGGGTAGCCGACGCAGACGTCCCCAGCCGTTTCATCACGGTCCGCATTACGATCCGCACTGAGATGCTGGACCACGAACCAGCACGGCCGCTCAGTCGATTCGGTGCAGTCCCTCGAACATCACGTAGTGACGCTTGATGTCGAGCTTGGCCATCCACCCGCGGACGGTGAGCGTCTCCCAGTTGCCGGAGCCCTTGCCCTGGCCTTTGTCATTGTCCCAAAGCCATTTCGGTGTGGGCCAGAGGCAGTACGTCGGCTTGACCACCTTGTAGAACTCCTCGCTTACGCCACGTTGACCATGGTGCGCCATCTGGACGTAGTCCGATGGAAGACGCGACCGGTATGTGCTTTTCAGCAGCTTGTTGCCGCCCTCCACGCCCAGATCCCCCAAGAACAACACCGATTTACTCCGATCCGAGAACCGCAGCACCAGGCTCGAGTTGTTGATCGCGTTGCCGTGGACCTCGGGGTTCTTGACACCCAGCACCTCGATCCGCATCCCGTCGATCCGCAGCTCATCGCCGAGTTCCGGCTCGATCACCGAGCGCTTGGCGATCTTGAGGGTGCTCATAAGCCTCTGATAGACCCAGTGCTCGACTTTGTGGCAGTGGTCCTTGATCCAGGCCTCCTCAGGCAGGGACGCGTAGACCTTGTCGATCTTGATCGGTCCGGGCGCAACAAGGATATCCATAAAGGCAAGAACGTGGTCTGAGTGCGGGTGCGTCAGAAACCAGGCAGTTACCTTTCCCCCCCGCTGGGCAAGAAACTCCTTGAGGTACGGGGCGTCGCCCGGTACGCCGCCGTCAATGACGATGAGCTTCCCGCGCTCCGTTCGGACGACATACGACATGATTTGCGTGTGCGTCTGGGCCGGAAGCTGCCAGAGCGTGAACGTGCCCGTCATTGGACGATCGGAGTAAGGACATGTCTCTGAAAGCTGGCGCGTCGGGCCCCAAGCAACGCTCAATCCTACAAGCCAGAGTGCGTTCATACGTGTGAATCCTCCACAAGGGTCTCATGATGGACCAGACCGGTAGTGGCATCCCCTTTCATCAGGCCAATAGGCTCCTCGACACGTGCAGGTTCCGCGATGTCGTCTCCGGTGTCGTACTACGGGTGCGGACTCACACGCGAAATCTTCACGACGGGGTCAGCGGACGGTAGAGCCGATCGCGAAACGCCCGCTCGCGAAGGAGGACGGCCTGGAGGAACCGGAAGCTGTCCGCCAGATACCCCTCGTACCCGCTGGGCTTCCCGTCCCATGTCGTCCAGTCGATGCCCTTGGGATAGGCGTCCGTCACGCCGTTTTGGAACTCGCCGCGTTGCTGCCGGTCGAGCATCGCGCGGAGGATCCGGTCTGCCGGCTCCGGATCGCCCACGACGTAGTGGGCCGCGAGGAAGTGAAGGACCTGTCCTGCGGTGATCCCGCCGTTCATGTAGTAGCCGAACGTGTCCGTTCCGTCCTCCTTCTTCGGAATGCCGCAGGCGTTGGGCAGGAGATAGTCCCGTCGGCGAACCGGGATCAGCATGGGCGGGACACCCAGGTCAAACCGCGTGAAGCCGACCTCCGACATCTTCGCGCGAAGTCGGGAGAGGATCTGGCGGCCCTCGGCCGGACCGACCAGCCCATATTCGATCGCGATGCCGTTCCAGACCGGGGAGGCGTAATCGTGCAGCTCGCCGTCGGCGCTCCGCCACATAGCGAGCCACCCGGTCTTCGGGTTGAACAGCGTGTCGCGATAGACGGCCTTGAGACGATCGGCGGGCTTGGTGTATCGGGCCTGCTTCTCGGCGCGGCCCAGTCGACGCTCCAGGTCCGCCAGACATCGCCAGGCGCGGTAGGCAATGGCGTTGGTCAGACCGTCCTTGTGCCCGACGTTCAAGGCGTCGAACCAACTGCAGGACCGGTTGGGCTGGACGAGCGTTCCGAGGTTGCCACTTTGGGTAGCCTCGATGATGCCGTCTTTGTCCGCGTCCCGCTTGGCCAGGAAGTCGGCGAGGACCTCCAGGCGTTCGATGCGTTGGGCGAGCCACTTCCGGTCGCCGGTGGTTTCGAAGTAGGTCCACGCGGCGATCAGGGGGCTGCTGTTGGCGTCCAGGAAGCCGCCGTAGTTCCAGTAGGCGATCATCTCTCCGGTGGGGCGGACCTTGTGATCCAGCCACCAGTCGAGCGTTCTTCGGACGAGGCCGATTGTGGAGATCTTCGGCGTGATCCGAGGCGTCCAGAACGCCTGGTCGGCGTAGAACCACAGGCTGCAGCTCGCCGGATCGCTCACCACGTTATTGCCGAGCATCCCCGCCGGCGCGCTGTGCGGCCTTCCTTTCTCTCCCCATTCGGCGGTCGGCTGGAGGCCGTTGAGCCAGCCGCGCCTGGCCAGGCGCCAGAGATCCGTCGAGCGAAGCCCCTCAGGTGCCGGCAGGAGGACCGGCGAGAACTCGATCGCAAACGGCTTGTCAGCCTCAAGCGCTTCCAGGAGCAGCTTCAGATCGACAGTCTTGTGCTTACGGCTGCCGATCAGCCGGCCCGTGACCCGTCTGCCGGCCGTTTCCTCTAGCAGCATCGGTCCGAAATCAGGGGCGTTGACGACCCCGGGCAGGTGGAACGTGCCATCGGCCTGCCACCTGGCCGGTAGGATCGTGGTCGGCGTCACCCGTGGGTCGAAGGGGAAGACGACCTCCACGGCCTTCATCCTGCCGCCGGAGTCACCCCGGACGGTCAGGCAGAGGCGAAGCGTTCCCTCCTGGCGACGAACCTCCCACGTTGCCGCGGCCTCATCCACGACGGGCAGCTCGTAGACGGTGAGACCCTCGCGAGATTTCGATGCGGACAGCGAAGGCTTGACCCATTGACCGTCGACGAGGAAGCGAAGCTCGACACCCGTTCCCGCACGCAGCAGATTCGTCTCGACGCGACGGCCGGCTTCGGTGTCCCAGCTCAGGAACGAGATGCACGGCCTGTCCGTCTCTGCGTGGAACTTCACCACGGCATTCGGACCTGATGCCGCCACGGCGACGGTGGGCTGAAAGGAGTGGATCCCAACAAACGCCAACATGATTGCGACGGCTCGATGCATGGAAAGATCGCCCTCACATGCCGCGGCTCAAGACCGGTTGTGCTACCCGGTCGGTGCCAGGTTGGGCGATCCCGGCTTCTGGTGCGGCTTCAACGCCTCGAAACGGAACTCGATCTCGGCGATTTGTTCGTTGCTCAGCTTCTGCTCCGAGTAGATGGGCTTCGCGGGGATCGTTCTTTTGGGTCCGTAGTGACGTGAGACCATCGTCTGGAACACGCCGCGCTTCTTCCAAAGGTACAGTTGGTAGCCGCGCAAGTCGCCGGGATGGGTCTTGCCCAGGTTCGTCATCAGGAGGAATTTGCTGTATGCGTCTCGCAGGGCGTCGGGATCCGAGCCGCTCTTGTGGAGTTCCCAGACGCGGGTCAGGACGTCGGCGTAGATGGCTCGCTCGGTGATCAGGCCTTCCGCGCCCAGTCGCAACTCGTAGAGCCAACCATAACCTCCGCGAGCGCCGAACACGCGACGGATGGATGGCCGCGCCTTGAGCAGGGCCCGCATGCGGGCGAGGACGGATCCCGCTTCCTCTTTGACGTAGCCGAAGTTCGGAAACCGCTTGGCCAGTTCAACCAGAAGGGGCACCGAAGGGGATGGGCGCTTGTCTGCAACCCCGCCAGTGGTCTGCAGGATCACCGGACGCTTCGTTACCGACGCCAGCGCGCTCCAGTACTGGCGCATGTCGTCTTGGGTCTTGCCCGAGTCCGGCGGTCGCGAGATCATGGCCGCCGGCGCTAGTTTCTCGGCATGCCTGGCATAGTCGAGCATCTCGGCCGTGTCCTTGCCCTGCACGCCGAGGCACAGCGCCGAGGTACGAAAGCCGCGGGCCGCCTTGGCCAGCACCTCCATGCCCTGGCGCTTCTCTTCGGTGCTCAGCAGATCGACGCTGTCGCCCGATTGCGGCCAGATCATGCCCGGACACCCGCACCAGTCGACATAACGAGCCTCCTTGGCCAGCGCGTCGAAGTCGACCTCGCCCTTGGCCGCAAAGGGCGTCGACAGGATCAGGAACGGACCCTGGATCCTCGGGTCCGTGCCGGCGGCCGAGTCCGCGCGCGGATCGGCTCCCCGCAAGATCTTCCCGCCGATGGCACTCGATGTGCCGGCCACCGTGGCGTGAATCATCCGCCGTCTCGTGATTCGTCTCTCTTCTGACACGACATCACCTTCACCGATGGGTAGCGAAGCACACACTGTCTTCTGTCGAAACGGAATCCGCCGCTGCACGTGAGTCAAGAGCCCGAAGCCTACTCCGTTTCCAGGGCCTTCTTGCCCACGGTGTCGATCGGGCCCGTGTATCCCGGACCTCCCGCGGCGACGTAGCCGTCGCTCCGGCCGCTCTCGTCGCGGCTCACCCAGAAGGCATAGAGCGACCCGCCCGTCATCCGAAACCGGAAACGTACGGGCTTGCCCTTTAAGGCGGACAGATCGGAGCCGCCCTTCCACGTGACTCGTTGGATCGTGCTATCCGCACGCAACGGCCGGCAGTCTTCCAGAGTGAATGGGCTGATCGGCTCGTCGGATTCGCCGATGATCTCCGCTCGCAACTCGCCCCGGTCGGCGTCGGCGTTCACGAAGAGGCACCTGCCCGTGAACCGCACGGGGCGCGTGAGCAACTCGCCGGGAGTCTCGCGGGCGTCGACGGAGACAAAGCCGTCCCGCCGCATGAACGCCACGCCGGTGCTGCCGCGGTCGTACATGCCGTTCTTCAGGAAAGGTAGTCCTTTTCGTTGGACGTTTCCTCGAAACCCGGTGTAGTAGAACCATAGTTTGTCTCCGTGGATCGTACAGATTCCGCCGACGGGTTGGACGTAGCCGCGGTCCCACACATTGCGCCTTTCCGCTCGAATAAACGGTCTGCGATCCGGTCGATACCAATGGAATCCGTCGCGGCTGTAGGCGAGGTTCAACTCCGTGATCTTCGGCAGCCCTCGCTTGGCACAGACTTTGTTCGGTGGACCGAGATGAATCTCGAATATGCCAAGCATGATGCTCTCATAGGCGACGGCGTCTTGGTTGTATAGCTGGGCGGGTTGTCCGATCTCGGGGTCAGGCGGGTCCTGATTGTCGGCGGCACACCAGATAACGGGCTGACCCTCCTCCCACTTCGCTCCGGCAAGGAAATCATCGTGTTCCCAGTAGCGTCGAGAGCGTTGTCGCCAGCCATCACGCAAGCTGTAGACCCACTTCTTGCGAAATGGATTGTAGAACATCGAACTCCGGTCGCCCGTGATCCCCGTCGCAACCGGTTCGCTCCAATGGATGCCGTCCGCGGACACCATCGACATGGCCGGTCCCCGACCGCCGGGCATGACGAACATCTTGTACTTCCGTGCCGGGTCGTTCGTGTCGTAGTCGGGAACGACGTTCCACGAATCACATTTGTACTGCTTCGGCAGCACGCGATTCGTCCCTGGCTCGATGTCCAACTCGGGCCTTTCCCAACGAAGGCCGTCCTTGCTCGTCGCGTAGCAGATGGTGTGAATCCACCCCGCCTCGTACCACATCTTGAAGATTTGTTCCTGCGGGTCCCACCACACGCCGCCGTCCTTGGGGCAGGCGATGGAGTTGCGGGGGCGGTTGATCTCGAGCCGGGTCTTCGGCTCCAGGATCGGATTGCCCTCGTACTTCTCCGCCAGATGGTACGAGCGCTTCAGGTCGGTCTTCTCGACGAGAAAATCATCGACCAAAAGTTGGCGGCCAACGTCGATCGGAACGACGTCAGGCCGATCATCCAGATACGGAACCGGCATGGGATTCATGTCGTAGGGGACGATGTCATCCGGGGGCCATTGTTTGGGGAGTCGAATCCCGTTGTAGAGCAATTCGCCCTGGTTGTTCGTCCACGGTTTGCGTACTGGGAGGATGACCTTCGCCTTCGAGAAACCCACCACGACGGCCCACTTCTTCAGCCGGAAACGCTCGCCCTTCTCTAGTTTTTTCTGATAGGTGCGGACACGGTCGTAGGGCTTCTCGCCGAAGAGCTGAAACACCGTCGATCCGTCGATCCGTTTGAACCCGGCCGCCTCCAACTCCGCATACCGGCTACACGCCTTGGCGATCTTGTGCACCGGATCGGGGGTGAGCACGCATATCGGGCCCGGCGATGTGCACTCAAAATCGACGAAATCGATGCTGCTGCGAAGGAAGAGCTTTCCCTCGACGAACTCGGGACACTCCGCGATGACGTAGGAGCGGTTCGTATACAGTGTGGCCCCCGGAACGAAGGTGTCCACGTGACACGGTCCCCGAACGCCGATCTCAGCGCCCTGCTGCTCGGCCCAGGTCCGTGGGGCAACGGACAGCACAGCGGCGACAGCGATTGTCCAGCCTCTCGTCATGTCCGTTGCTGAATTTCGGTCTTGGGAGGAAGGCATACGCTTTGGATCTTACCCGAGCCACAGATCGCAGTCCATTGCCCTGGGGCTGGAGGCGTGTGACAAGGACGCACGGATCAACTACCCTGGCCGTTTCGTTAGCGAACACGGCGAGTACCGGCATTTTGTCTTGGACGATAGCCGAAGCCGTCGGGTGTTCCGCCAGGCGAAGTCGCTCTCCTTGCCATGAGAGATCGCCGTACACTGTCGTGCAAAGGCGTGAAATCCGTGAGCTGCTTTCACGAAGGATTCAACAGTGCGTCAAAAGGAACCTCTATCTGGGTGGCCCACGGCTTTCGCCGAGGGGGGTCCATCGCTCACGCGATGGGACGCGAATCTTCGGTCGAATTCGTGTTCTCCACCTCTGAAGAGGTGGGCCGCCCAAGTCTAGCCGACTATCCGAACGTTCCTACAAGCGCTTAGGAGAGCTTCGAATGCCAAGAGCGCTCCACATCGCAGCGATCTTCCTAGGATCAATTACCGCCCCGCTTCCGGCGGAGGGACGGAATGCGCAGCCAACGCACTTCACCTTCAAGAAGCTGGGCAGGCTGATCGAGACCCCTTCAAACATGCCGAAGCCGGGACCGTACTACACCACACTGGTCGGCATGAAGGAGGTTGCCGACTTCCCGTACGACTATGCCCTGTACTTCTCGACGGACCACGACCGCGGGAAGGGAGGCATCTGGTTGTACGTCTGCCGAGGAGCCCCAACGGACCCAGCGAACTGGACGTCGTACGACCAAGCGGCAGCCGACGGCGACTTCGACTACCTCAAGGACAAGCCGAAGAAGAACCCGATATTCGTCGATCGCAGGCAAGGCAGACAAACAGAAACGCCGCATGTGAACGTCATCGACCACGTGGTCTTCATGACGTATCACAACGCCGGCGCGGGGCACAGCCAGTCGACTCTGCTGGCCACCTCGAAGGACGGCGTAAACTTCGCGCGTATCCACGGCGACCGCGACTCCGTGATTCTGGACTACGACCCGCAGAAGGAGGTCGGCAACGGCCACACGGGCTATTTCCGGTGGCGAGTGAACCCGTTCCCCGGCGTGAACGATCGATATATCGGGTACTCCCTCCATGGAGGCGGCGACGATTTCCACGGTGCGATGTGGACATCAAACGACGCCACGAAGTGGAAGAAGAGACAGGTCTTCGACGCCCTGGAAGGGCACGCCGTGGAAGGCGAGAGGATCGTCCGGCGCCGCGCGATGGACGTGCACTCCATCACCCGCCTCGGCAACGGCGAGTTCGTAGCCCTTTGTTCCATGGGCCATCGTTCTTCGGGGGGAAGGCCGCGCGTCCTTGAGCTCTACGAGGTGTATCTCGCGGACGACGGCATGACGCTGACGCGTGAGAGTCGGAAGGTGCTGAGCAACGGCCGACCCGGATCGTACGACGAGGAAGAACTGGACGGGGCCACCACCGTCCGCATCGGCGACACCTGGCACCTGATTTACGTCGGGACCAGCAAGAGGGCGACTCGGAATACCATCATGGCGGCACGAGGGACGCTGAACCTGTCCGCCCCCAAGAGCAAGAGGCTCGCGCCGCATGAACGGCAACGCGACCTTCATCGGCCTTAGCCGCTCACTTCCCCACGATATGCACGTTGCTGGTCTTCACGTCCCGGACGTACTTCGGGTCCGAGGCGATCGTGACCACGTCGCCCTTCGCACCGTAGCGAATGATGTTGCTGAAGATCGAGTCGCAGAGCGAGCCGCCGATCAGGATCGTGTGCTTGGCCTTGCTGATCACGTTGTTGATGAGGATGCGGCGGGTGTCGCCCAAGGGCGCCACGCCCCCGCCGTAGGCATCGTCGCCGATCTTGACCGCCGCCTTGCAACGCATCCCCTCCGGCGACGTGTCCACGAGGCCGTCGAGGACGATGTCGTGCAGGCACACGCCGGAGGTGTTCAAGAAGCGCACGATGTGATGTCCGCCCCGGCAGTAGCCCTGGATGTTCCTCAGGATGACGTGGCGGATGTCGTCGCGTCCCTCGCCGCGGTCGGCGGTCGAGCTGACCATGGTCGAGGTCGTGCCGCCGGCGACGCTGTCGGGGCGGGGGATGGCCGTCAAAGCGATCAGGTCGTCCCCGGTGTGGCCGGTGACGTTCTCGATCACGATGTCATGGCAACCGAGGCGGAGATCGATGCCGTCCTGATTCAAAATCGTCCGCCGCGTCCCATCGATCATTTTCGTCTGGCTCGAGGAGAAGTGGAGGTCACGGAGCCGCCCGTGGGCGCAGCGCTCGAGCGAGATTGCCCACGCGTGCGAATCCTTGATCGTGAGGTTCTCGATGCGGAAGCCCTCTACGAACGCCAGCAGGATTCCGATGTTGCGCCAGTCGCCGGTCTGGCTCTCGCCTTCGTCGCCTGCGTCGGTCCCGTAAGTCCGCTTTCCGAGCCGCTTTCCGGCATCGCCGGTGGCGCGGGGATGGTCGGCGCCCTCGAGCACTACATGCCCGATCCCTCGGATGTGCACGTTTCGGATCGGTTGGATGTCGGTGATGCCCAGCCCGCAGTTGGCGGAGCGGATGAAGTTGTCGCGGCATCGGTCGCTAAGCTTGATACGGCAATTCTCGAGCTCCAGCGTGGTGCCGGTTCGCACGAGGATGGCCGAATCGAGCAGCCAGAGATCTTGTCGCTTCCCGTCGCGGATGTTGACGCGCGGGACAACGACGCGGCACCCCGCCGCTGCCGCGGCATCGATCGCCTGGTTGATCCGCTCGACGTCGGTCCCCTCGAATTGGTTGGGGGTCACGCAACGACGGGTTCCTTCAGCCTTGGAGGACGCGGGCGAAGCTGCCTCTGCCCGGAGCGGCCGGGGTCCGACGACACACAGCGCCATGCCGATAGAGAAGGACAGGACGGAAATACAGGACAGTCGATCGCTGCCCCGGGGCATGATGTCACTCCATCTTTCAGGTAATTCCGTAGACGGGTTCGGGCTTGAGGACCGGACGAACGGGCTCCCGCCCGTTCGCTTCCGGTCCGACGAAGCCTCCCACTGATTCACGAGACCACGGAGGGCCCTATTCCTTCCCTGGAACGGGGACGACGGCCTTCATGTCCACCGGTCCCATCTCGATCTTCTTCGGTCCGAGTTTCAGGTCCGAGTTCATCATCTCTTCCCACGTCACGGCCTTGCCGGTGTAGGTCGAGATCCGGCCCATGATCGCCGACATGGTCGAGATCGCCGTGCCCTTCGCGCGGTTGAACGGCTTGTTCGTGCGAATCGCCGTCACGAGTTCGATGTGCTCCTGATCGTACGGGGAGACCTTCACGTTCTTCCGCGGCCGGCCGCGATCGTCCTTCCCGTAATCGTAGGACCAGGTCTTCTCGCCCTTCGCATCGAGGATCTTATTCTTGCAGTTGGACGAGCCGCGCGTTCCCTGGACTCGTTCGGAAACGTTGTTCACGCAGCCGTTGATCTGCCGGCACATGCTGTGCACGTGAATCCCGTTCTCGTAGGTGAAGTCAATGCTGAAGCAGTCGAACTGGTCCCCCGTGACGCGGCGGTGCCGGGCGCCCATGCCGACGGCCTTGACGGGATGCATGCCCGTGAACCAGTTGATCACGTCGATGTTGTGCACGTGCTGCTCGACGATATGGTCCCCCGAGAGCCAGCACCAGTTCACCCAGTCGCGGATCATGTACTCCATGTCGCTCCAGCCCTCTTTCTTCTTGCGGTACCAGAGCTGCCCCCCGTTCCAGTAGGCGTTCGCGGCCACGATGTCACCGATGGCGCCCTTCTTGATCATCTGGTAGGTGGCAACGTAATCACGTTCGCTTCGTCGCTGCGTACCCGTGGCCACGACGAGGTCCTTGGCGTCGGCCTTGTCGGCGGTCTCCATGATCGACCGCGCTCCCACGGGATCCACGGCGAGTGGCTTCTCCATGAAGACGTGCTTGCCGGCGTTGATGCAGGCGGCGAACTGCTCGGCGCGGAAGTACGGCGGCGTCGCGAGAAGAACGATGTCGACCCCGGACTCGATCAGACGTTCGTATGCGTCGAAGCCGAGGAAGCAGTTCTCATCGGGGATCTCTTGCTTCTTCTTTTCCTTGAGGCTCTTGCGGCAGCTGTCCAGGCGATCCTGGAACACATCCGCCAGCGCCGTAATCTGCAGGTTCGGGCCGGCGTTCAGGAAGTTCTGTGCCGCTCCCGTCCCGCGACCGCCGCATCCCACAAGGCCGGCCTTGAGCGGCTTGCCGTCCGGAGCCTTGTCGAGAAAGTCGCCCGCGGGGTCGGTGGCTGCCGCCTTCGCGTCTTTGCTTTGGGCACTCACGGCAGCAATCGCGCCGGCTGCTCCCACGGCCCCGACCGCGCCCATGAACCCGCGGCGGCTCAACGATGTTTCCTTCTCTTGCATCATCAGATCTCCCATCAAACAGCGGAAACGTTAGATTGACCTACCAGGTAACAGGTTGCTCATCTTACACGGAAAGCGAAACGTGGGAAAACGAGCCGTCCACCGAATGCGGCGGCTCTCACTTCGATGGCTCCGCTTCCTTCTCACATACGACCCGAAATCCGACGTCGATCGAGTCCGAATACCACCAGATGCTCTTGGGGATCTGGGGGTCCGTCCTGACCCACTCGTCGTGACGCGTGTAGTCGCGCGCCGCCGAGCGCATCTCCGACAGGCCACAAAGGAACGATCCTCCACGGATCACACGCTCCTCGCCCGTATCGGGCCCACGGGGGTCGACGATGGGGACCCCTTCCGGATAGCTTGCGTACGTCTTCTCGTCGTACCAGTCGAGGCAGAACTCACAGACGTTGCCCGCCATGTTCAAGAGGCCGAACGGGTTCGGCGCCGCCTCCGAAGGCAGGTGGGTCTTCTCCTCGCTATTCTCGTTGTAGAAGGCAAAGGGCTTTTCGCCCTTGACCTTCGGGTCGAAGAAGAACGTCCCCTCGGTTCCGCCGCGGCAGGCGTACTCCCATTCCGCTTCGGTGGGAAGACGGTACTTCTTCCCCGTCACGCGGGACAGCCACTCGCAGTACGTCATGGCTGAGTGATGCGACATCGTAATGGCCGGCCGCTTGCCTCGGCCCCATCCCTGATCGGGATTGCCCCACGGGGGCGTGGGGCCGGAGATGGCATCGACGTCCTCGGTCTTCATGGCAACCGTATCCGACGACCGGCCCTCGCTCGCCGTGGCGGCATAGAAGGCCTCGTACTCGTCCCACGTGACCTCGGTCTTACCGATCCAGAAGGGGGAGAGCTTCACCGTCCGCACCGGCCCCTCATCCGGTCGGCGGTCGGGCTCGGATTCAGGGCTGCCCATGCGGAAGGTACCAGCCGGGATGGCCACCATCTCGAACTGGACATCCGTTCCGGGGATGCGTTCCGTGTAGTCCTCGAAGTTCTCGACGGCCACGGACTCCTCGTACACCTCCTGACCCGCCTTGGCGGTCTTGCCGAACTCATCGCCCTCGTGGTAGTGCCCCGTGTGCAGATGGCATTCGATGCAGGGCTTGGCGGCGGGGTCCTTTTCGTAGTTCTTGTGATTGGTGACGCCCCGCTCCGAGAGCCCCGGCGGGAACAGATCGTGATGACACTTCAGGCATCCCGACTCGAAGGTGTACGTAAGGGCGTGCTCGAGCTTGGACTTCTCCTCCCAGTCGATGGCCTCCACATCCCCGAAGAGCTTGACCAGCACGTCGTTGCCGCCCAGTCGTACCTTGTGATACAGATACGCCAAGCCTTCCGGGGGAAGATGGCAGTCCACGCAGTGGGTGATCGTTCCGCTCGGATTGCTATAGTGCTTGGAGCGCTTCCACGACTCCGTGGCATGAGGATGAACGTGGCAAAGCTCGCAGAAGCCGTCCGTTGAGGTGTACTCCACGGCTTCGCGGCCTCCGACGGTACAGGCCGCACCCACCACGATTCCGATGACGAGTTTGTTCCTATGCAGCGTCAGTAGTCGTTTCATAGATCCGTCATTTTACGCCGAACACGGCGCCCCGTTAAGCAGGCTCGACCATTTTACAAGTTCCGACGACGCCTCGCGCAGGAGCCGCTCGTGCGCGCCGCGCGGCCTCATTGCTCCTGCATGAGGCCTGGAAAGCCCGTCGAGCGCGCAAGAGAGGGCTTTCCCGTCGGGTCATAAACCATGACCAGGCATTCAACACCGTCCAAGCGGTTTGCGAGGGCGAGTCCTTCCTTCGGACCGAGAACCGAGATCGCCGTGGCGAGGCTGTCGGCCTTTGTGGCATCGGGCGCGATCACCGTAACCGACGGCGTCGTCGCCACGGGCATGCCCGATCGCGGGTCGACGATGTGGCCGTAGCGCCTGCCCCGGATCTCCAGAAACCGGAGGTAGTCGCCGCTCGTGCAGACGGCCGCCGATTTCAGCTCGAGCACGCCGGCATGGGACCGACCCGAGGGCGACCGCACGGCGATCCGCCACGGCCGGCCACCGGGCTTGGTGCCGAAGCACCGGATATCGCCGCCGATGTCCGCCAGCCCACCGGCGCAACCGGCCGATCGCATCGCTTCGATCGCCCCATCGATGGCGTATCCCTTGGCGATCCCGCCGAGGTCGACTTCGGCGGATGCGGTGGCCTTGACCGCACCGTCGGCAAGGAGCGTGAACCTTTCCCAACCCGACGCGGCCCGTGCCGCGGCGAGCTCCTCGTTGGTCGGTGGCCGATCTCGTTCGGCAGAGCGCTTCCACAGTCGAAACAACGGCGCGGCGGTCACGTCAAACGCCCCCCCTGTAACCTCGGCGAAATGCCGCGCGGCACGGAGAACCTCCAACGTGTCCGAAGAGAGCGCGATCCGCTGCCCCGCCGGCGCGGACTTCAGTCGCCGCACCTCGGAATCCTCGCGGTACGCGCTCATCAGGGCCTCGACGCGGCGTACCCTCGCCTCGGCCTTCGTGAGCGCCTCCCGTCCAGTGCTCTTCTTGGCTTGCGGCACGACGACGGTCAGCGAGCAGGCTGTCCCCATAAGGCGAAGCGGGTGAGACCGCACGGTCACGAGGGAGTCCTCGACACCGGCGCGTACACGAACACCCGATGCGCCGGCGATGACGATCGCCTGCACCGCTGCGCCGAACCTCATGAATCTGCGCGAGCCGGTGATCATCTTTGCAGGGCCGTGGGGCGTGCCGACAGCGACCTAGCCAAAGACCGTGTGAGCATGACCCCTCCTGTGCGCAATGCCGTACCTTCCCTTAGTTGCGGATTATAGCGGATTTGAGCGCGCAGCCGCGCGGGCCCAAAACCGGTGTAGGCTTGTCACGTATGTCGGCGATGTACCAAGCCATCGGGATCGGTGCGTCTCGAATCGCCCCGCTGCGCACCGGCCGCTGCTCACAAACGGGGTTCTCACACACCGGCTTCGAGGAAGAAGA
Organism: uncultured Planctomycetales bacterium; assembly: GCA_964550865.1. Lineage (GTDB taxonomy): Bacteria > Planctomycetota > Phycisphaerae > UBA1845 > JAFGLZ01 > JAFGLZ01. The sequence goes on along the minus strand of CAZKCX010000004.1, from coordinate 5,664 downwards.
GGCGCTTCGTGAAACGCACCGGATGGTTCACTCCTCGAGCTTGAGGACGAATTGCTGCTTGTCCGCGCCGCCGAGGTCGCTCTTGACGAGCAGATGCACCTCGCATGTGCCGGATGAGGATTTGGAGGGAATGCCGGAAAGCCGCCCGGTCTTGGCGTCAAGCTTCAGCCAGGCCGGCCCCTTCGGCATCGAGAACGCCAGCGTGTCGCCGTACCGGAATTCGTAGTTGTAGGGTGTGTTGTTGGCAGTGTACGCCACGAGGTGGCCGATCGACCGTGTCACGCATGGGACATACTCAAATCGTTTACCGACGCGGGCGCCCGCCGGCGGCATGGAGACGAACATGGGGTGCGGAGCCTCGACGAAGGTCGTCGGGCCGCTTCGAATGTCCCGCTCGTCTACGGCCACGACGCGGTAGTAGACCTTGTTGAACCGCTTGTCCTTGAGGTTCGGCCCGAGGACTTGGAGCGATGTGGCTTGCGTCCGCGCGATGATGTTGGCCGGGAATTGCTCGCATTTGCCGCCCCCGACGACGACGTCATAGGGCGCGCGCGACGGTGAGAAGCCCCGCTCGTCGCTGCCGTAAATCTCGTAGGCCGGCGGCGTGGCGGTTCGTGCATGTCGAGGTGGATCGCAACGCCGAGGGGTGCGCGATCTCGGTCCGGTGGACGTGGGACCGAGCCCACCTTCGCACGGCGTTGGCGCGCGATGGGGCGTACCTGTTGCGGAGCGATCAGACCGACTGGACGCCGGAGCGGCTGTGGACGACGTACATTCAACTGACGCGTGCGGAGGAGGCGTTCCGCGCGATGAAGGCGCACCTGTTGCTGCGTCCGATGTGGCATCACCTGGCCCACCGCGTGGCGGCACATGCGTTCGTGTGCGTGTTGGCGTATGCGTTGTGGAAGGCGTTGGATCACCGGCTCGGGCAAGCGGGTCTGATGACGCGCATCCGCAAGCGTGACGAGCAGAGCGGGCTTGCCTGTCCGGAGGATCGCCGCATGAGCCCGGCCGTAGCGTTGCGATTGCTGCATGACGTCCCCATGGGGGACATCCTGCTGGAGACGACGGAGGGGCGGACGCTGCGTTTGCGTCGGGTGGCCCGTCCGAACGCCGAGCAGGCCGAGTTGCTTGCCGGTCTGGGACTGACGCTGCCGGAACGGATCTGCGCCGACCAGGATGTGACGCCATTGGAAGGGCCGGGCGGCGGCTGGTCCGTCGCAGTGCGTGAAGGGCCGGGCACGGAGCGGTCCGTCCTACCGCGTGAGTCTCGGAGTGAGGACCAGGACGCGGCATCGCGTGAAGATTGGAGCGCAGACCGGGGCGCGACATCCACATCTTCTTCCCGTCCGATGGACAGCGATCCCCCCGCAGCCCCGTAGCCGGCGGAAGCCCGCAGAGCTACCCCTCCGATTTGTAGTGAAGACCGCCGACGAAAAACCGCCCTCGCGCTAGCCCAAGTTTGACACCTCAGGTTGTAAGTCCTTGGGGCGACAGGGTGCGCGCGGGCGTTCGTCAGCAGGTGGGATCTAGGAGAAGGGTCGTGAGCCATACGCGCGTTTACGCTGAGCTAGGAGTAGCCTATTGGATCAAGGATCAAGAATCACTGTCGATCCGCGAAGCCACGAAGCACTCGCCGGTCTTCGACGTTCCGTTTATTCCCTCTTCGAGGCTGAGGCTCAGACGAGGGGAGGTCCGGACCCGAACGAGATGGTACTTATATGACTCTGAAATAGCGTCATGACAACATGAGTCAGCAAGGGATTTCCTAGGTTCCTGGGCTAACCATGCCGTTTCTTGTGCAATTCTTCGCGATGCCAACCAAGAGGATACGGGTTCTAGGGACAGAGTCACAAGGAATTGACTTGATCTTAACTGACCGATTGCTTAAATTGCGGCCCGTTTGAAGTTGTCGAAAGGGATGGGAGCGAGGCGAGCGTGTCGACGGGCGGATCAAGCCTATTCCGTTTCTGCTGGGCGAGTCATGTCTCATCCCGGCGACACCACGCCAGGACCACACACCTTCTTGGCAGGTTTGGGCGGTCTGAGCTCATCTACCGTGATCTCCGCGCGAGGGCGGAGACGCACGCTTTCGGCACATCGTCAATGGACGGTCAGGGACGCCCGCGCGGTGACGGACCTGGCTGGGGGGTTTGCACACGTTCAGCCTTTGGGAGGAGCTATACGATGATGAAGCAGATACTGACATGCGCTTTTGTGACTGGCATGATTCTGAGTGTGGCTCAGGGCGACATCACCGTTCCCGGTGCTAACGGGGCCGATGGGTCGTTCAACCCGTCGAGCAGTGTTCAAATCGATCTTTCGTTGGCCCGAACGGGCGCGTGGGATAGTCCGCACACCGATCCCAACCAGGCCGGCAAGGGTGTCTATGACCCTGAGAAGTGGGCGGTCGTCTTCCGCTACACGGAGGTGAACATCCCCAGCGGCAAGACGGTCACGTTCAAGAACCATCCGTCGGGCGCTCCTGTCGTGTGGCTGGTTTCCGGCCCGGTCACCATCTCTGGCACCGTAAGCCTGAATGGCCAAGAGGGAATCCCCTATTCCGGGGATTTCCCGGAAGGCGGGCCGGGGGGCTTTCGAGGGGGACGTTGCACCGTCGGTTCGACCGTGGGGAGCTATGGATTCGGCCCCGGTGGCGGTGATGTTCCTGGACAGGGCACTCCTGGCAGTTACGCTACAGTTGGTAGTGGTAACGCACCCAGTTCCATCTATGGCAACCCGGGGATCATCCCACTCATCGGGGGCTCCGGTGGAGGGGGGCACCAATCTTCTGCGGAACAAGCGGGTGGCGCAGGCGGTGGAGCCATTCTGATCGCCTGTCCTGGGAGGATGTTAATAGTGGGCGGTATCGAGGCGAATGGAGGCCGCGCACATGGAAGGAACGCCGGGATCGGAAGCGGCGGCGCCATTCGGCTCGTTGCCGAGCGCATCGATGTGTCCGGATCGCTGCGCGCAATAGGCCCGCTCGATATCTGGGGGAGACGTGGCGGTCAGGGGAGGATTCGTCTGGAGGCCAACCAGATTACCGGCGACGACGTCGGCTCGCCAGTCCCCAGCATTGGTCAACCCGGTGAGACTGCCCAGCTCTGGCCCGAGTCGGACGCGCCCAAGATCCGTTCCACTGAGCTAGCCAGCTTGGCTGTTCCAGAGGACCCGCGCCCGCACATCGTCCAACCGGCGGACGTGCAGATCGCCACGTTGGACCCGGTGACACTCCGCATCGAGGCCGAGAACATCCCTACTGACGGCAGTTGGAGTGTCGTGGCCCGGATGGTGCCTTGGACGGGGGACGGCGTGATCTCTGCCGCTGCGTTCGTCTCCGGGACCCCCTTCCTATCGGTTTGGGAGACTGAGCTGACATTGCCGAAGGGCCACAGTTCGATCCAGGTCCGGGCATACAAGAACGCGAGCCCGTGAGCTGCTGGGCCGATGTCCCGCCCGGGCGGCGAGGCGTCCCACGCCTCGGGCGGTTTGGGGACCGTGGACGATGACGAACGCAACGTGAGTCGTTGAGGCGGAAACGCCATGAGATACAGGGACACATCACGACGAGGCGACCCGATCGGGCGCGCGGGACCACAGACCGGCGCGAAGCGCCCGACGAGAGCGGCCGGAATGCCTGGCGGACGCGCGCTCGCATTCCGGTCGGGCGCGACCGTCGTCCTGGCGGTCTTGGGGATTGCGCTACCGGCACTGGCGGTCAGCATCGAGACGGTGACAGTTTACAGCCCGGCGAACGCCGGAGAGTGGTCCGGTGAGAGCTACGGTGGTCATGGGCCTGACCGGGTTTGCGGTGCGGTGGACTACGTCTACAGCATCGGCAAGTTCGAGGTCACAGCCGCCCAATACTGCGAGTTCCTAAACGCCGTTGGCGCGACGGACCCATATGGCTTGTACAACACACACATGGCCGACCCCACAGCCTTTGGTGGGTGCAACATCCAGCGGAGCGGGACAACGGGGAGCTACAGCTATAGCGTCGCGTCGGAATGGGCGGACCGCCCGGTGAACTACATCGTCTGGGGCGACGCGGCGCGGTTCTGCAACTGGCTGCACAACGGGCAGCCCGTCAAGACGCTCACCGGCGATCCAAACGAGGATGGTGATGTGACGGAAGACGGCTCCTACGCCGTGAACGGTGCGACGAGCGATCCTGCGCTCCTGGGCGTTACCCGTAAGGAAGACGCCACCTGGGTGATTCCATCCGAGGATGAGTGGTACAAGGCGGCGTATCACAAAAACGACGGTGTGACCGGCAACTACTTCGACTACCCCACGAGCAGCGATAGCAGGCCGAGCAACGACCTTGTGGACCCCGACCCGGGCAACAACGCGACCTTCTATGACGGGGGTTTCACGATCGGGAGTCCGTACTACCGGACCGAGGTCGGCGCGCACGAGAACTCCGAGAGCCCTTACGGGACCTTCGATCAGGGCGGCAACGTGTTCGAGTGGAACGAAGCGATCGTCGATGGCTTGTATCGCGGCCTCCGGGGCGGCTCGTGCGGCGACAATGATTACGGCCTGCATGCGGCGGATCGCTTCAAGTACTTCCCGCCTGGGCACAGCCACGACCTGTTCGGGTTCCGCGTCGCCCGGGTCTTTGAGCAATCCGAGCTTCTCGACGCCGTGGGGCGCGAGTTCACCGTGGCCGCCGGACCCCCGGACTCCACAGAGATCATCGATGCTGTCGCGCGCGAATTCACCGTGGCCGCCGGTGAACCCGACCCCACCGAGATCGTCGACGCCGTGGCACGTGTCTTCACCGTCCACAACGAACCTCTGACAGAGATTACAGACGCCGTGGCACGTGTCTTCACCGTCCACAACGAACCTCTCACAGAGGTTACAGACGCTGTCGGCAGGCAGTTCACCGTCTACAACAACATGCTCCAGATCGTGGACATCCCGGACGACGTAGCGGACGGCAACACGTTGTATACCGGTCCGGAGCCCAATCTCCTCTACGGCAGTCCGCCGGTGGACTGGTCGCTGGTGGAAGGCCCCGACGGGATGGAGATCGAGCCGACGACGGGCGTGGTTTCTTGGTCCAACCCAAGCCCCGCGGGCAGCCGCAATACGGTCACGATCCACGGCGAGAACCTCGAAGGCGACGACGACGAGAGCTGGGTGGTCACGGTTCGTGGTCCGCATCCGGCTGATGCGAACTCCGACTGGGCCATCGGGATGAACGAGGCTGTGGGCTACGGTGCGGCGTGGCAGCGCGGCAATCCCTGGCCGACCGAGCCGAACGTCATCCCGCTCGATTACGTGACCCGCGGCGGCTACCTGTGGAAGGTCGGGGAACTCTACGAGTTCAACGCAGCACAAGACGCGCCGGTCTGTTGGCAGGGCGCGCCGCTGGAGGCCGAAGGCGAGCTGGTCGAGTCGGCGGCGTCGGAATCCGACGGCGGGGGGCTTGTGGCCACGCGTAGGATCTCGCTGGACCTCGGGGGCGGAGACCCGATCCATGTCACGATCGACGTCGTGCCGCCGGCGGACGCGAAGGTGTGGGCGGTGGAGGAGAGGCCCGCGCCGGGTTGTCTTCCAGGACGAATCGAGGAGAACGGCACGTGGAGCCCATCGGCGGGTGTCATCCGGTGGGGGCCGTTCTATGACAACACGCCCCAGTTGCTGACCTAC
>CAZKCX010000003.1:0-30502 GCA_964550865.1 uncultured Planctomycetales bacterium | reverse complement strand
GGGACGGCGGCCGCGTCCTCGACGACGATCAGGTTGACGACGTTGTCGCCGTAGGGCAGGTTCTTGCCGTCGTACCGTTCTGCCGAGGCATGGCCGTACAGGCCGAGCGAGTCGAGGTGGGCCTTGGCCTGGTTGACCTTCTCCGCATCCGTATCCAGGCCGTGCACCAGGAAGCGATCGCCGCGGCAGAGGCCCGCGGTCCATTTGCCGTCGCCGCATCCGAGGTGCACCGCGATCCCGCCCTTGACGCCCGAGGCGTCGAGCAGTTGCTCCGCCGGTGGACCGGCATAGACCGAACCCGCCGTCGACAGCACGAGGAGCGCGGATAGTAGAACGAATCTCCGATCCTTCATCTCATTGGCCTCATTTCTACGTTCTCGCTGCGGTCGCCTTGTCGCAGTGCAGCGGCTTCCATTGCTGGACCACCATCTCTCCTTGCGCACCGCGGCTAGGCGCCGAACCGGAACGCATAGAGATCCGCGTCTTTCAGCTCGAAGCGGAGGCGGATCGGCTTACCGGCCAGCGTGCCGACACCTTTGTCTGACTTCCACGTGACGATTCGGTCAAGCTCGTCGCCGAACTGCGTGTGGCAGTCGGCCAGGGTAAAGCCGGGAATCGGTTTGCCCTTCGCATCCTGAAGCTCGATCCGCACGCTCCCCGCGGCGGAGGTCGAGAAGTTGATCGTCAGTTTCCCGCCTTGGAAGCGCAGCGGTCTGGTAACGAACTCGCCGCCGGACAGCGGCGCGTTGACGGAGACGAAACCGTCGACGCGAAGCGTGAAGCGCCGAAGCCGGTTTCCGTTCTTCTGGCGTCCCGCCTCGCTGACGTAGAACGACAGCTCGTTGGGCGCGCCGTCGAGGTGCGATCGCGTCTCGACGATGCCCCAGTTCTGGTAGTTGTCGCCGTAGAACCAGCTGCCCGGCCGTTGGATCCCCGGCCGGATGAACGATTCCGGCCAGAGGTCGAAGCGATGCCCGTCGCGGCTGCTCATGAACATGCCGTCGGTGAAGGCCGTCCCCGAACGCCGGGAGGAGCTGGCGACGAGCTCGCGATACCTGCGCTGCGGCAGCCGTTTGGTGGACTCGGCCCATTTGTAGTCCACGTAGCGCGTGGGGAACCCCAGGAAGATGTGCGGCGCCCGGTAGTAGGGGATCACGCCGTTGGTGTAGAGCTGGCTGGTGCGCCCTGGGGTGTATTCGAGGAAGACCGGGTCGGTCCAGTTGACGAAGTCTTTGGACGTGCAGGTGCGGATGTCGCGGCCGCCGGGCTTTTGGTCTCGTCGGAAGTCGCGGAGATAGCAGCGATACTCGCCGCGGACCGCATCCCAGAAGGCCACGTTCTGCGAGTCGAACGCCCCTTTCGTGATCACCGGCTCGTCGCGGATCAGTGTCCAGTGTATCCCGTCCGAGGACTGGTAGACGTACAGGCCCTTCTTGCCTTGCGGGCGGCCGCGCGAGATCGCCTTGTACCGGCTTTCCAGCGGACAGCCCTTCCGTGTGTCCTTGAACGGCGTGAAGCAATGCGAGCCGATGCCGTCCCAGATGATGTTGTTCTTCTTCGAGCCGCGGAACTCGACCAGGCCCAGCTCGGGTCGCGTCCACGTGATGCCGTCTCGACTCTCGGCATAGCAAGTGACCTCGCGATGGGGCATGGTCACCTTGCCCTCGGTATAGACGGTGTCCGTGCCGCGGTAGTACATGCGGTAGCGATCGCCGTCCTGGAAGACGGTGGTGTATCCGCTCGTGTTGCCTTCCCAGGGCTTGTTCCGAACGAGGGCGATCTCCCGGCGAATCGGACGGTGCAAGACCCGCCGCGCGCCCTGGATCGTGTCGATCAGGTAGTCGTCGACGAACAGCTCGCGCCGGGAGCCGATCTCGATGGCGTCGGCCTTCTCGTCGGCTTGGGTCCGCTTGGGCCTTCCCAGACCACTCACGGAGACAAGGCCTAGGGCCCCGGCGGATTTGAACCACTGGCGTCGGCTGATCGAGTTCTCGTGCATGGGCTCGTTCCTCCTACTCCTGCCTACGTCCCTGCTTCGACTTGACAGGCATCGCGTCGGTGACGAGACAGAATCCAATCGGTGGTATGCCGCGTCTCTCACTTCTTGCGGGATATTCGATAGATCCGCGACTCGACGGCGTCCAGGGCGATGGGCAGCTTGCCGTCGGTGACTTGCGCGGATCCCTTGCCGAACAGGACCAGCGCCTTCGCGTCGTTGATTCCCGGCACCTCAAGCACGGTCTTCGTCGGCTTGCGCTCGTAGTTGGCGGCGATGACGTACGTATGCGCTGCGTCGCTCTTGACCATGGCGACGACGCGGTCTTTGCTCTGGATCGTCTCGGGCGTATCGGCGGTCAGGAGCGGCATGAGCTGTTTGAGCTCCAGCGTGACGCTTCTCAAGCGCTTCCAATGATCCTCACCCGTTATCGGGCTTTGCTCGCGCGCGTTCTTCAGCCGGCTCAGCGACCAGTACAGGACGCCGCGGGCTCCCGAGGCGACGGCCGTGTACGTCATCGTCCTCAGCTCCCTGCGGGTCGGGAACCGCCTCCACTCTTCCGGGACGTCGTACTTCTTCTCCTTGGACAGGCTGTAGTCGAAGGCCTGGCAGACAAACCAGAATGGCTTGCTCGCGTTGGATGCCTCGCGCCACGCGTCCACGAAGATCTTGATCCCGCGGAAGCCCGTGCCGGAGTAGTAGCTCGGCGGGATCGGCGGGATGGGATAGTAGTCGGCCTGCATGATGTCGACCGTGTCGACGAATCGTTTCGTGTCGGTGAAGTGGCACACGACGGCCGTGACGGGATGGTGCGGGTCGTGCTTCTTGACGAACCGGTATACGGCGGGCATGTACTTCTCGCCGGGGTCGCCCTCCTTCTCCCACGCGGGCTCATCCATCGTGTGCCAGGCCAGGAGCGCCGGATGGCGGCGATACCGCTCGATCCGCTTCGCGCACGGCTCAAACTCCATCTTCCTCACCCGTGGGCGGTACAGTCCGACGAGCGCCATCAGGCCGTGCTTGTGGGCCGCGTCCAGCCACGCCTTACCCCAGTCGTGGTTCGATTTGCCCTCCCACTGGTATGTATGCACCAGATTGAACCCCGCCTCGGCGAGCCGGGGGAAGTCCACCTCAACAGCCGAGTAGATGCCGACGGGGAAGAAGCGCTTCCCATCCACGAGGACGCATGCATCGCCGACTACCTTCACTCCGGTGTCGGCGTCCGCCGCGCGGGCGTTCGGCGCAGCGATCGAAATCCAGAGGAGGCATACCCAAGCACCCGTATCGCGCATGTCACATACCTCACTTTCTATCGCGCCGACGGCCGAGCGGCGCTATCCTTGTAGGACGTTGTCACACCGTCGGGGATCTAGTACTGCATTTCAGGAGTATCGCGACTACCTGCCCGAGCCGTTCGTGGTGAGCCAAGTCGAACCACCGGATTCATCCGGCGCGGCCGCGCGGCATGAATGCCGCGGCTCGAGCAGCAACCGTGGCATGCCTTGCCCTGTCCATAGCCGCACAACGTGTGAAACGCTAGCCTGAGCCCTGGCGAACTCCGTCGAGAACCGATCGCGAACCTTCTCCGCAACGGCTCCATGCGCGATGTTCTCGGCATGCCTGGAACGATGTCAAGCGCCATGCCCTTCCTGGCTGCTAAGGCTTGGAATCCGCATTCCCATTGAACCAGAACGCATAGAGCCTCGCGTCGCGCATCACGAACCGCAGCCGCACCGGACTGCCGGTCAGGGATGCCACGTCGCTCGAACCGTTCCAGGTGACCACGTCGCGGACGGAGTTGGCGTTGATCTCGTCGGCGTCGGCCTCGCTGAAGCCCTCGATGGGGCTCCCCTGCTCGTCTTGGATCTCGACCTTCACGATGCCGCCGGCCCCGGTGTCCACATTGAGCCGTAGCCTGCTGCCGGCGAAAACCAGTGGTCTCGTGGTCAGCTCACCGCCGGTGTAGGCGGCGTCCGCGCTGACCCAACCGTCCAGACGGAGGACGGCACGGCCGATACCGGTCAGGTGCTCGCCTCCGGCCGCAGGATCAATGCGGTCGGCGTGGTCGCGGTTCGAGCCCACATAGTAGATCCACAGCTCGTCGCCCATGCGAATCGGATGCGGCATCGCCCAGACGTAGCGCGAATCGAACCGCCCTGCCGGGCCGACGCCCATGAACGCGCGTCGGGAGACGCGGCGAAAGCTCTTTCCGTCCCGGCTTACCGCCAGCCGCACATCGAAGGTGGACGGGCCCAGTCGGTCAGACGCCTTCACCTTGTACCAGTGCCAGAAGGCCTGAGCCAACATCACGTAGACGTCATCCGCCTCGTCATACCGGAAGACGTCGGCGCCGTAGTAGTCCACGGGGGGTTGGCCGGTCGAAGTCTCGTGCGTGGCCAGATCGATCTTGTCGGCCTGCATGACGGTGCTCTGGTTGTCCCAGTCTCGCAGGTCGTCCGACTCCAGACGGCGCACCGTGCGATAGCTCGTAGGCCGCGGCTTGCGGCGGACCCAGCGTCGCGTGTAGAGGACATAGCGATCGATCCTCGGATCCCAGAAGACGATGCTCTGCGTGTCCCAGCCACCGGGGCCGGGATCGAGCCGGGCGAACCGCTCCCAACGCAGGCCGTCCGGCGAGCTGTGCATGTGAAACTGACCGCTCGGGTACACCTTGGCCTGCGTCTTGTAGCGGTGCGCGCGTGGGGCCTTCGGATCGACCCACACCGAACAGCCCCCGATCACGCCCGGCAGTACGACGTTGTTGGCCTTGGACCCGCCGACCTCGTGAAGGCCTAACCGCGGCTTGGTGAAGTGCAGCCCGTCTTTGGATTCGGCGTAGCAGACGCGGCGCGTGTGGTCATAGGGGCCGGGCCCAGTCGGTCGAATCAGGTCGTACCAGATCCGGACCCGGCCGTCTTCCTTACGCACGCTCGAGTAGACGCCGATGGACGCTCCGACCTCCCACGGTTGGTCGGGGGCGATCAAGACCCGGCCATCGCGATGCGGCGTGTTCATGGTCCACGTGACGCCACGACTCGATTCGACCAGCCGATCGTCAACGAAGAGCTGCTTGTGCGAACCGATACGGAGCGGCGATGCTTCTCCCGAAGGCCCCATCATCAGCACGAGGCAGCCGGCAAGGGTGTGGATCATCATGTTGCACCTCCCGCGCGTTGCACATCGGCTGAGCCTACCAGACGTAACGGGCTTCAACCAGGACCTTGAGCCGCACCGCAGTGCCTGGGAAGGCCCAATCCCCTGCCTGCACGCAAGGCAGGCCCTGACCTCGCTCGCCTCCACCACGAAGGATCATTGCGACCCCCCTCTGCGGCCTGGAGGATTCGCCAGGGTATCGTGCCAACGTCGTTTCATTTAGGCTGGACTTCCACGGTTTCAAAGACAACGCGTTGATCCGACGCGGGCATTCTGAGGTGGCCTATGGGAAATCCTTTCAAACGGGCAGCGCAACGAGTCGCGATCGGAGTGCTGCTATCATTGGCGTGTCCTACCACGGCCGACGCCGCCACAACGGCCAACGAACGGGCAAGGCATATCCTAGACGCGACCGGCGTTCAGGGGGGTCTCATCGTCCATTTGGGTTGCGGCGACGGAATGCTCACCGCCGCGTTGCGCGCCAACGACCGCTACCTCGTGCACGGCCTCGATGAAGACGCGCGTAACGTCGCCAAGGCCCGAGCACACATCCGCTCGCTCGGCGCGTATGGTCCCGTCTCGGTCGACAGGCTTACCGGCCGACGACTCCCGCACACCGACAATCTGATCAATCTCATCGTAGTGGACAAGCCGACGCATGTCTCGACAGACGAGATCATGCGTGTGCTGCGTCCCGGCGGCGTGGTCTACCGGAAGGAAGGAGACGGCTGGAACAAAACGGTCAAGCCCTGGCCGGCCGACATCGATGAGTGGTCGCACTGGCGGCATGGCCCGGACGCCAACCCCGTCGCGGCGGACCGGGTCGTCGGTCCCCCGCGCCACCTCCAGTGGGTCGCGCCTCCGCGGTGGCAGACGCATCACGACACGACACCGAGCCTGAACGCCATGGTGTCGGCCGGCGGACGGATCTTCTACATCGGCAACGACATCCCGGCCGGCGTCCGAGGCCTGCCCGGCAAGTGGCGGCTGGTGGCCCGCGATGCGTTCAACGGCGTGCTCCTCTGGAAGCGGGAGGTCCCCGAATGGGGCTGGGAGCAGTGGAGCTACAAGCAGATGGCCGGGCGGTTCAACAAGCCCATTCACCTGTCGCGTCGGCTCGTCGCCGCCGGGGATCGCGTCTACGTCACGCTGGGCTTCAACGCGCCGGTGTCGGAGCTCAACGCCGCCACGGGCGAAGTCGTCAAGGTCTATGAGCGGACGAAGCATGCCTCGGAGATCGTCTGCAAGGACGGATGCCTTCTGGTGTCGGTGAATCAGGGCCGGCAGGAACCGGGGCAAGTCGCCAAGAAGCCTCCCGTCAAGAAGCACGTCGTCGCCATCCAGACCGAGACCGGGCGGATTCTTTGGGAAGCGGGTCCGTACGTCGGCGTGAGCAGTAGTTGGGACGAGAAGGAGCGGATCACGCGGCTCGCACTCGCCGCCGGCAACGAACACGCCTTCTTCCTCGACGGCGATGACGTCGTCGCGCTGGACATCAAAACAGGCAAGGAAATCTGGCGGGCGAGCCGGCCGCCGCATCCGCCGGTCAAGGCCCAGTTCGATTACTACTGCGCGAACCTGTGCACGCTCGTCTACCAGGACGGGGTGGTTCTGTTGGGCCAACCGAGGCCGGTCAAGGGGCACATCCCTTACACGCCCGTCAAGATGGACCTGGTCGCGCTCTCGGCCGAGACGGGTGACACGCTATGGGAGCGCGAGTGCGTGACCTGGGGCTACGGCACGCCGCCGGACGTCTTCGTCATCGATGGTCTTGTGTGGGCCCACAACGCCGAACCGTATGCGCTTATGGGCCTGGGCCTGAAGACGGGGGCCGAGAAACGCCGGTTCAGCACGACGAAAGCGCTGCGGATGACGCACCACCATCGTTGCTACCGCGACCGGGCCACCGAGCGATTCGTCCTGACGGCCAGGCGGGGCACGGAGTTCCTGGACGTGGAGAGTGGAGCCAACATCCTGCATCATTGGGTTCGGGGGACGTGCCGGCTGGGCGTCATGCCCGCCAACGGTCTCTTGTATGTCCCGCCCCACCCTTGTGTGTGCTACATCACGGCCAAGCTGAACGGCCTGTATGCCCTGGCGCCCGAAAGCGCGGGCGAGACAGAAGCCGAGACATCCGTCAGCGAGGCGAAGGATCGACTCGAGCGAGGCGGCGCCCATGGCAGCGAGCTCGAAGCGAATTCCGCACAGGCCGATGCGTGGCCTATGTACCGCCACGATCCCAAACGCAGCGGCGTGACCGCATGCGCCGTGCCTCCCTCGTTCGAGCCGCAATGGTCGGCGAAGATACCCGAAACACCCACAGCCGCGATCGTCGCGGACGGCACCATCTTCGTTGCGTCGACGAAAACGCATTGCCTCTACGCGCTCGACGCGCGAAGCGGCGACAAGATGTGGGAGGTTACGGTCGGGGGAAGGGTCGACACGCCGCCGACGTATTATCGTGGCCTACTGCTCCTCGGGTCGGCAGATGGATGGGTCTACTGTCTCCGCGCGAAGGACGGCGCGCTCGTCTGGCGGTTCCGCGCGGCGCCCTTCGACCGGAAGGTGGTCGATCACGATCAGCTGACCTCGGCCTGGCCCCTGCATGGCAGCGTGCTGATCCAAGACGGCGTGGCGTACGTCTGTGCGGGGCGCTCATCGTTCTTGGACGGCGGCGTATTCCTCTACGCCTTGGACCCGGCCACGGGCAGGGTCATGCAAGAGATACGGATTCACAGCCTACAGCCCGACTCCGGTCAGATGCCACACTGTGAGCTGCCCTATGATATGCCGCCCGATGCGCCGGGAGCGCTCTCGGACATCCTGCTGACCGACGGCGAGTCCGTCTACCTACGGCACCTCCGCTTCGACCCGGACGACCTCTCGCAGTATGAGTTGGCCGGCGGCATCCAGATCTTGTCGAAGGCGCAGCGACGCGTCACGACGCGCAAGGGGCCACGGGGGTACAAATATCGCGGTCGGCATCCGGGAGTGGGAGGCCAACTGCTGTCGAACTCGGGTCTGCTGGACGAGACGTGGTTCAACCAGAGCTACTGGACCGTCGGCGGCAAGGGCCATAGTCGGATGCTGGTCTTCGACCCGGATACGATCTACGGCGTCCGTGCCTACAAGAGGACCGTGCGCCACGCGCGGGACACGTTCGTCCCCGGCCGAAAGGGCTACAAGCTCTTTGCGATGGACCAGAAGACCGGCAAGGAGCGATGGGCCAAGCAGGTGCCGGTTCGGATTCGCGCGATGGTGTCGGCCGGCGGCACGCTGTTCGCCGCCGGACCACCGGACGTGGTCCCCGAGGACGACGCCTGGGCGGCGTTTGAGGGGCGCCGGGGCGCGCGATTGCTGGCGTTCGACGTAACCCAAGGCAAGAAGCTCATCGAGCTCGAACTCGATGCCCCGCCGGTCCTGGACGGGATCATCGCGGCGGAAGGACGGCTCTACGTGTCGACGAGGGACGGCCGCTTGGTGTGCCTCGGCACAAAGTGAAGCCTGAACGAATGAAGGCCGAAAGACGGCCGGGGAGACCACGCGGCAAGGCACGTCGCGGGTTTCCGTCCGCCCTATGGGATCCGACGGGCGAGGACGCCCACGCCGAGGATCAAGAACGTCAAGCCGATGATCGGCATCAGGGCGGCGCTGCCGCACTTGAACTTCGCGGCCACCTCCCAGTCACGATCCATCGTGAGGTACAGGACCAAATTCGTGTCCGTGAAGTTGTTGTTGGCGTCGATGGGATCCGTCACCTCCCACTTGTTGAATCCCTTGCCGTTATCGAGCGCGTTGGCGGAATCGGGCTTCCGTTTCTCGGAACACTGCGATCGCCCCCGTCGCAGGCGCATGGTCTGGGACGTCACCCTCACGGCACGCCGGTTACGCCTTCGGTCATCGGGCCGACGTCGACGAAACCATCCGTGCAGTGCCCGGCCGGGTCGACCACCGTGTTGTCTCGCACGACGACATCGCTCGAGACCGCGACATAGATCGCCGAGCGCAACGACTTCCCGTAGTACTTCGAGCCGATGTCGAGTCCGAGCGGACCGCTCTTGTGGTGCGGGTGTACGATGCGGTTGCCGACGATCTTGGCCCCGCGCGTGTAGCTGAGGATGATGGGTTGCCGATCCGGCCGCTCGATGACGTTACGGATGATCTCGACATCGGCCAGGGGCTTGAACTTCCGCATGTGATTGTGCGCGGGGACCATGCCGACATAGATCGCGGCCTGGACAGGCTGTGTGGGATTGCCGAGCGTCGGACCGCCGATGTCGGTCAGTCGGTTGCCCACGATGCGGACGTTCCGTGGGAACCCCCCTTCCATGTAGTACCACGACTCCATGTAGACCCGCATGCCGCCGTACATCCGCTCGTAGACGTTGTTCTCGACCACGCCGTCGGACGCGCCGTTGAGCAGCAAGGCCCGGCCCATCGTGTCGTGGAAGTAGCAATCCCGAATGACAAAGCCCGGCGCGTTGTGGCTGAAGGTCTCGGCGATGGATCGCTCCTCGGCCCGCACGTCCCGGTCGAGCGTGATCACGACGGGTTTGCCTCTGTAGGCCAGGATCTTCATCTCCTGCGGCAGGCGCCTGGCCTTTTCGATCAGGGCCGCGTCGTCCGCCGGCTCAACGGCCGTAATCGTGGCCTCGCCTTGCGGCTCGATGCTGTGGAAGTCGTAGAACGCGATCTTGCCGCCGACGCGATACGGGTTGTACCGCATGGGAACGACGCCGAATCTCCGTGCCGAGTATCGGTGGCAGACCAGCGTGAAGAACCCGTGCAGGTTGATCATATCGTCGGAGTTGAAGGAGAACTCGCACGCTTCGATCGTCGCCCCGCGGGCCGTCATCGCCGAGTGAAAGCCGTCGGCCATCCCCGCATGAAGCCGGCACGTGCCGGGCTTACGGATCAGCTTGACGCGACGGTAGACGTTGCCCCCCTTCCCGCCCGTCTCCAAGATGCCCATGCCCGGCGAGGCATAGATGTGGATGTCCTCCAGCGTGACTCGTTCGCACCGGTCGACGTGAATCGAACGACCTCGCCGAAAGATGATGGCCAGATAATCGCCCGCGCGGACGAGGTTCTTCCCGTCCCACGCGGCTGCGAGCGCCTTGTCGTGCAGGCCCTCGACGACGTGCTTCATGTTGGGGTCGAAGCGTACCCTCAGTCGGCGCGGTCCGGTCTTGGTCGTGCCCACGTGTCGCAAGACCGTCTGCGGGATGAACGCGCCGTCGGCGCGATACGCGGTCATCTGGCCGCCTGCCAGCTCGTCGACCACGGGAAAGCCCTCGTGGACCTCGACCTCGAAGGCCGTGGCCGCATGATCGATGCGGACGATCTTCGCCTGGATGTAGAGCGGCGGGTCGAAATCGATCGACGCCCCCTTCAGCGTCAGGTTCTTGCACTCGACGAGGTCGAGCCCCGGCGGATTGGCGGCGACGTCCTTTCTCTTGCGTTCGAACCAGAACGTCACGCCGCCGGCGTCGATGGTGAAATCCTTCAGGCCGACAAGACGAAGCGGCGACATGTCGGCGAAGCGGTACTGCCCCGGCGGGACGCGGAAGCGCTTCGCCCCCTCGGCATATTCCTGCATGATGTCGGCATGCAGCGCAGCGCCCGCGCTACGCTGCTTGGCCTTCTCGCCCTCATCGGTCACGAGGCCGATCGGGTCGGTCATCTTGAACGGGGGTCGCTTGCGGGCCTCGGTGAGCGCCGGGTTCTCGGCGGCCGCGCTCGAAGAATTCATGGCAAAGATCAGCAACGCCGCAAGGAATCCGGGGCGTTCGTGCATACTCCGTTCCCTTTCGCTACGGTCCACCCAAGCCAACGACAAATCACTCCGCGGGAATCAGCCCGTACGTCTCGCCCTGTTTCGTCTCGAACCGGACCGCACCCTCTCGGACGACCCCACCCTTCACCTGAAGCGGCACAGGTGCGCCGACCCGACACGGCCCGCCACGGGTCGAGCGAATGCAGGCGCGGGCGAGCTTCCCATCCTCCCATACGATGTCGACCACGAACCCACCGCGGGCCTTGAGTCCGTGGACGTGTCCCGTCGGCCAAGCCTTCGGCAGCGCCGGCAGCAGCCGGATCTCGCCGGCATGGCTCTGCACGAGCATCTCGGCGACGCCGGCCGTGCCACCGAAGTTGCCGTCGATCTGGAACGGAGGATGGTTATCGAAGAGGTTCGGATGCGTGCTCTTCCTTAGAAGCAGGACCAGGTGCTTGTGCGCCGCCTCGCCGTCCAGGAGCCGTGCGTAGAAGTTGATGACCCAGGCGCGACTCCAGCCGGTATGCCCACCGCCGTGGCTGAGGCGACGCTCGATCGTCTTCTTCGCCGCCTCGAAGAGCTCCGACTGCTGCGGTGTGATCAGGGCGAACGGATGCAGCCCGAGGAGGTGACTGACGTGTCGATGGCCGGGCTCTCGCTCCTTGTAGTCCTCGATCCACTCCTGGATCGTCCCGTCCTTGCCGATCTGCAGCGGCGGCAGCTTCTCCAACGCGCGCTCCAGCTCCTTGCGAAATGCCGCATCGACACCGAGGATTCGCGAGCCGCGAATTACCGACTCGAAGACCACGCGCACCAGCGTCGTGTGGTAGGTGGAGCCGCGCGTGATCCGCACCGGCCTGCCGGTCTTCGGATGGATGTAGCTGTTCTCGGGCGAGGTCGACGGCACGATGACGAGTCTTCCGTCGCCATCTTCCACCAGGATGTCCATCAGGAACTCGGCCGCGCCTTTGAGGACCGGATAGGCGCGATCGCGGAGGAAGCCCTCGTCCCTCGTGAAGGCATAGTGCCGCCAGAACGTCATCGCCATCCACGCCCCGGCCAAGGGATCGAGCACACCGTTCTGGAATTGCGACGGCCGTGTCGAGCCGCTGGGCGTCGTGCGGCCGAAGACCGGGGAGCAGTGGAATGCCACCCACCCTTCTGCCTCGTAGAGCTTCCTGGCGGAGACCCGCCCCTTTTCCGTCACGTGCGTGAACCACTCCGTGAGTGAGTCCATCGTCTCGGAGAGGTTGCAGAGGTCCCCCGGCCAGTAGTTCATCTGGAGGTTGATGTTCAGATGGAAGTCGGCCTCCCACGGCGCCCACATGCGGTCGTTCCAGATCCCCTGCAGGTTGGCCGGGATACGTCCCGGGCGACGCGAGCTCGACATCAGCAAGTAACGGCCGAACTGGAAGTAGAGCGCGGTCAGGCCGGGATCGTCGGCGCCCTTTTTGACCGCGGCGAGGCGTACGTCCGTGGGCAATGCGTCCTGCTCGGTGGATCCCAGGTCCAGGCTCACACGATCGATGATCCCTCGATGTTCGGCCACGTGGTCCCTGCGGATCTCCTCCCACGACTTCCTCGCGGCCTTCGCCAGGATCGCGTCTGCTTCCCTCCCCGGATCGATCGTCCTATCGAAATCCATCTTGTCTAGGCTGAAGTCCGTTGCGGCTGTGAAGAGCAGGACGACCTCGTCGGCCCCCTTGACGATCAATCGATCGCCTTGTCCGTGCAGTTCGCCGCCTTGGGCCCGCGCAAGCAATCGCCCGGCGAACCGCATGTGCCTGCCGCCGGGTCCCGAGCCGCCGGGGTTGTCCTCGGGTCCTCCCTCGGACTTCGGAACGTCGATGATCTGTCCGTCCATGTGTAGACGATCGTCTCCGACCGCCGTCACGTTCATGTCCTTCTTGCGTGTCAGGCGTATGGCGGCGGAGATCTTGCCGGTAAGGCGCACGGCCAGGACGTCGTCGATGGCCGAGGTGAGGACCTCGCGGTGCATGTCCGTGTCGTCGACCCTATACCGGACGCAGGCGATGCCGGAGCGGAGATCAAGCTCTCGACGGTAGTTCTTGATCTTCGTGTTGTGGTCGAGCTCGATCCAGAGATCGGCGAGCGGCTCGTAGGAACGAAAGGACGTCGGGCTCTCGGTCATGTTCTTGACGCCGAACGCGCGGGCCTCGGAGATCTTGCCCTCCAGGACCAGTCTCTGCAGCGTCTTGAGGTTCGTAGCGAAGTCCTCGGGATAGACGTCGAAGGGCTCGCCCGCCCAGAGGCTCTCCTCGTTCAACTGCAGACGCTCCTTTGGCGCGGTGCCGAAGACCATCGCGCCCAGCCGACCGTTGCCCAGAGGCAGCGCTTCGGTCCACTTGCCTGCCGGCTGTCGGTACCAGAGATCGTGATCGTTCGTGGGCGTTGCACCGGGCTGCTGTGTGAACGCCGGCGCGGTGCCCCAAAAAAGCGACAGCGATGCGATTGTGCTTGGGAGGCTTCGGGATATCATCGTATGTCCTTGTTCTCTTTCGCCTGTGGCGAATCACTCCGGGTACGGGTGGGCGTCCTGTCCTGCCTTCCGCAGGCAGTTCATGAGCTTCTCTTCCTACCTCTTGAAGTGGTAGTCCAGAAACTTCAAGAACATGTGCCAATCGTACATGTCCACCGAGTGCCCGCCCTTGCGGATGTGATAGCCCACGTCGCTCTGGATGATCGGCTCGCCCACGGGAGGGGACTCTTTGGACGTCAGGCCATGCTTGCCGAGCAGGCGATAGACCTCGCTCGCGTGGTAGGCGCTGAGGTACTCGCCGCGCGGGTCGGCCCAGGTATCCTCCACCGCGCTGTGGACGTAGACGGGTCGCGGCGCGATCAAGGCAAGCAGCATGTGCTGGTCGACGGGCAGATCATCCTCTTGATTCACGAACTTCCACGCGTTGCGGCAGAGCCAGTAGGGAAACCGCGTGACCATCTTGGCGAGCGTCTCGCCGGAGCGTCTCCGCCAGAGGGCCGCGCCGGCACATCCGGACTGGGCCGAGATCGCCATCGCGAACCGCTGATCCTGCGCCACCGCCCACAGCGTGGCCTTGCCGAGCTTCGAGTGGCCCAGAAGCGCGACCCTCTTGTGGTCGATGTCGTCGTCGGTCTCCAGGTAATCCAGGGCCCGCATGGCCGTCCATCCGACCGCAGCGATGACGCCCCACTCGTGGGCCTTCGGGAAGCTCTGCCCCTTCTTGTAGAACAGCGGATGGATGCCGTGTTCGAACTGGACGTCGTTGTGGAGCACGAGGTCCTGCTGACAGACCGCCACCAGCGCGTAGCCCTTGGCGAAGAGCTGCCCGACAGGCCAACCGTTTTTCAGCCTCCCGCGCCACGTATCATCCGCGTCCATCTTCTCGGATCGGGCATGATCACCGGTGAGCATCATGAGGGCCGGCACCGGCTTGGTTGCCTCGTTCGGCACGAAGACGGCGATGGTCATCACCGCCCGACCGTTCTTGTTGTTGAAGCGGATCGCCACCCGCTTGCGGGTGGCCCTTCCGTCCATGAAGTCCTTGTCGACGTCCTGCACACGGACCTCGGTCTTGACGGGAGACTCGGGAGTGGGCACGCGCCCGTAGAGGAGGTTGGCGAAGAGCGAGAGGATCTGCGGGCGCCGGACGTTCATCCACTCGGCGGCCGACGTGATCTTCCTCCCTTCCGCCGATACCAGGAGCGGGGGAAGGTCGTACTGCGGCACCTTGCTCTCGTCGTAGTTCACATCGTTGTCATATTCCTTCTTCTGCCTTGCGCTGCAAAGCCCGGCGGAACTCAGGATCAACAGCCCGGCCAGAAGGTACCTTGTCGCTTTCATGATTGCTCCTATTGAAGAAGACAACGGAAAGACACCGCTCCAACAGCAGGGCACCTCCGCGCATCGTTTCGAAGGCGGCGCCATGCGATTGGAGTCTGGGGGAAGCGCTCCTCCTACTCGATGCCCAGTTCCCTTTGGATCTGCTCGAGGGGAACGCCCTTGGTCTCGGGCATGATCAACAGCACCCAGAACAGCTGCCCCACCATGCACAGGCAGTAGAAGGCGAACACATGGCCGCCGGACACCTCCGCAATCAACGGAAACGTCTGGCTGATGACGGCCGCGAAGATCCAATGGGTGAAGCTGCCCAGGGCCTGGCCCCGAGCCCGTGCTCGGTTCGGGAAGATCTCGCTGATGAACACCCAGATCACGGCGCCCTGCCCGAAGGCGTGAGAGGCGATGAAGACCAGCAGACTGACGAAGACCACCCAACCGCCCGTTTCGCTGATTTCACGGACCAGCGCCCCCGTCTGGTCCTTCACCAGCTCGCTCTGGGTGTAGAACGCCAGCGCGGTCACACCAAGCGAGAGAATGTAGCCTATCGAACCGACAAGCATCAGCTTCTTGCGTCCAAAATGGTCGATCACGGCCAACGCGGCCATGGTGAAGACGAGGTTCACCGCCCCCAGGCCGACCGAATTCAAGAGGCTGGCACTCTGATCGAAGCCGGCGCTCTCGAAGATGCGCTTGGAATAGTAGAGGATCGCGTTGATGCCCGAGAGCTGATTGAACGCTGCGATGGCCACCGCCAGGGTGATCGGCGTCAGGTATTTCTTCTGGAAGAAGGGCTCACGCAGGTTGTGCCGCTCGATGTCGAGCGATTGCTTGATCGCCTCGACCTCGGCATCGACCGTTTCATCGGCGGCGTCGGTGCCCACACGCAGCAAGACCGTGCGGGCCTCGGTCTCGCGTCCCTTCGCGAGCAGCCAGCGAGGGCTGCGCGGCGTGGTGAAGAGCAGCAGGAAATATGCCGCGGCGGGGAAGGCCTCGACGCCGAACATCCACCGCCACTCGACCTCACCGAGCTCCAAGGAGCCGATGACGTAGTTCGATACGAACGCCAGCAGGATACCGAAGACGATATTGAACTGGGCGAGTGCGACGAGCCGCCCACGGACCGGCGCCGGGGATATCTCCGCGATGTACATCGGTGCCACCACCGATGCGCCCCCCACCCCGAGCCCGCCCAGGAAGCGAAAGACCACAAAGGAGTACCAGTCCCAGGCCAGGGCGCTGCCCAACGCCGATACGAAGTAGAGCGTCGCCAGCCCGAACATCACGGTGCGGCGACCGAATAGGTCCGAGGGCTTGCCCACGGCGACGGCCCCGACGATCGTCCCGATCAGGGCACTCGCCACGAGGAAGCCGTGCCAGAATGCCTGCGCGCCCCCGCTGAGCCCTGTAATGGGATGGAAGATCTCTTGGAGGTGTTGCTCCGCTCCGCTAATGACGGCCGTGTCGAAGCCGAAGAGCAGCCCGCCCAACGCGGCCACCACGGCGCTGCCCAGCAGATAGGGTCTCGTCTTCATGAAGGCTCCTTTGCATGCCGCACCGGACGATGCGCTTCGCTCGTTCCACGTGCAGATGGGTGAGCCGCGGAGGTCCCACCCACCACCCCCCGGCCGGAAGGCCTGCGGTCCCTTCATGCTACTCGGCCTTCAACTCCCCTACGCGCAGGTTGCGGTACCGCGCAACCGTCCACTGCATCTGCCGCAGGCCGAACTTGCCGTCGGCCAGCGCGGGGCCGTAGCGTTTCCCCTCGTCGGTGTAATCGATGACCACCTGATCGTCCACCTGGAACTGGACGTGCGCTCCGTCTTTAATGAGCCGGACTTGATGCGCGTCCTTCGAACCGGGGACGATGCCGGGCGGGCCGTTCGCCACCAGATAAAACCGGTTGTTCTTCCGCATGTTCGAGGTGATGCGGCCCTGGCTGGAGGGCGTATTGGCGTAGTAGGAGATGTGGTAGCTCTTGATCGCCCCGCGCGTGTACTGCTTGAACACCCCGTTGCGCTTCGGTAGCGAGGGATCCGAGATGTCCTGACCACGCTCGCCCCTGGCAGCGAAGAAGACGATGCACAGGCCGAGATCCGAAACGGCGCGGAACTCCCACTCGGCCACGAAGCGATCGGGGAGGTCCTCCGGGCACCAGTAGACGATATGGCCGTTTCGCCCGTCCGGCTGCTTTGAGGCCATCTCCATCCATCCGTCGACGAAGCGGACGCTTCCGGGACCCTCCATGACCCACCCCTTCGTGTCGCCGGCGTCGTCGAGGGCGCGCGCATAGATCTGCTTGCCGAGACGACCCTCCACCGTCAGCCGAGGACACGTGGGCTTCCCGCCGAAGAGATCGGCGTGGCAATCCAAAAGGGACTTCGGCACGCGTCGACGCGCTTCCTTCTCGGGAAGATACCGTGCCTCGGAGGTGACCGACTTCACCTCGATGGCACCTCCCCCCACGCGGACCTCCTTGATTGTCGGCATGGACCAGGTCGGGATCTCCGTGCCGGGAAGGCGCAAGGGAGTGCCGTTGACGTACCCGTCAAAGCGTCCCCCGGCCGCGTCCCAGGTGTACAGCACGTGGTAGTCCTCCGGGCCGGGCAGCTCGGGGACGTTGACAACGAGCCTCTGCGCCTCGATCCCCCGAAGCCACATCCACCGGAGTTGGCAGGCATCACTTCCTTGCGAGAAGTCGAGCCGGGCGATGCCGGGGGTGTTGAGGAGCCCGATGCGGGTCCTCTCGACCCCCCGCCCGTTCCGGTAGCTTCGGCGCGGACGGATCGTGAACGCCAGCGTACCCTGGACACCGAGGGGTTCTTCGAGCGAGCAGACGCGCTCCGGATGCCGCACGATCGCTCGCCGCTCGGCGGCCTGCACATGGCGATGAGGAACGGAGCCGAAGAATATGCCCGCAAGTACGATCGCCGCAAGAGCCGCAGTGCCGCCGCCTTCATTCATGGTCTTACGTCGGGACTCTCTGAAACGAGGACGCCTTTCGATTCGGCTACCGTTGGCTTCCGGAATGCACCGGCCCCGCCGATCGCCGTGTTGCCTTGCCATGAGGAGGTCCCCTGCTTGCGTTTCCGAGCGAACCTACCAGGAAAGAACGTGCAGGCCAAGGACACCAGATCAGGAACCTGGTGCTCTGCGGTGACACCTAGTGTTGTGTCGCAACTCATTCGATGGGCGTACGGCCGATGGGTGGCCCATCTCTTCACTTGTCCCGTCTTCGATCCTGAGGCTCAGACCCGAAGGGAGCCTTGTCGAGGGAGCGGTGGGGAACACGAACAGGCAGCCAATTCGCGTCCCCCGCGGCTAGAGCCATGGGCCACCCATTCATCAGCTGACGAGCGACAGAACACTAGGAGGGAACGGACGTTCTCGTTCCGCAGCCTCGAAGGCGGAGGCCCGCGGTGCGCGCTCGCTGCGCGCCGTGCGGTTCGGTGTGCGTTCGGGCCAAGCGTTGCATTAGACGGAAGGGCGAGACGCGGCTCTGTAAGAGGCCTCGCCCTTCCGTGGAATCCGCCGTCACGACCTTCGGCGTCGCAGCAGGGCAAACCCTGCGAACGCCAGGATGGACAGCGAACTCGGCTCCGGGACCCAGTTCACTTGCATCTCGTCGCCGACCAGCAGCGTGTCCTTCGCGTCGTTGTAGTAACCGATCGTCGCACGAAGGTGTTCGATCGAACCGTCGCCCAGCTCGGCCAGCAGCAGGTCGAGCGTCTCCTGGTCGGTGGCTCCGGGAGGATCGACCACCTCGTCATCGGCCCACGCCATGCCGAGGCTGACGTAGATGATCTTGTTCACCAGCTGCGTGTTCGGTCCGCTGTCCACGATCGTGCCGTCTGCCTTGATACCGATGACGTTCGCGCTGTAGTCGGTGAAGATCCAATCCGGCGGCAGGCCGAAGACGTCCACCTCATTGGGCGATTCGTCGGTGTCGAGGTAGTACAGCCCCAGGTTGCCGACGTTCGCCAGCCGGATATCGTTGAGGCCGGTCTCACTCGCGATCAGGATGGGGAAGTGCACCCGCTGCCCGTGTTCCTCATCGAACGGCGCGCTGCCCGGGGCCGTCCCCTTCCAGCTCTCGAAGGTCGTGACCGCAATGTCCGTCGTGACGAACTCGCTGACGGTGTAGTAGGCGTCCGGGTCCGTATTCGGATCGCCGACGGAAGCCAGGCCGTCGTCCAACGCCGTTACCGCGTTGTCGACCCAATCATCCCATGTCGGTGAGAAGAACCTGTTGACGGCCGGAGAGGCATACATGTCAATGGTGACCGCCATAGCCGCCGGACCGACCGCAAGAGTCGCCAATACCAAAACCACGCCGATTCGAAGTGTCATCGAATCGCCTCCTACCCCCGCAAGACAAGGATGAGATGTGATGTTGGGAGATACATCCCCAACCCGAACGGCCTGGGGAAGCCCTCTCTCTCCTACTCCTGGCCCGCAGCGTCAGTTTAAGTGTACACCACGATCCGATACCGGCAAGCAGGATTGCAGTTTCTCACGTTGACCGTCCCTCGGGGTTGTCCGAACGCGAACAACGCGCCTTTGGGGCGCGTTCCTAAGAGAGGGATAAGCCCATCCTTCCCAGAGCATTCGGGAATCGCCCCGAGGACGACCTTCAGACTTCCTGTACGACCTTCAACCCCAAGAGCTGGGCTAGCTGCCGGATGCTCCGGGTATGGTCACCGTAGTAGGCCACTCGGTGCAGCGAGGCATAGTAGTCCTTTGCGCTGGCCCCGAGCGCCCCGCCGCCCCAGTTGGCCAGCAGCTTGTCACCGTCGTCCACCTCGGCCGCGATCTCCGTCCGGCAGCCTCGCTCCTTGCCCTTGGGGACCTTGGGCACCTCGATGATCTTCCCCGTAAACACCAGCAGCGTGTCCAGGTGGATCATCTTGTTGAAGGTAACCTTCTGCCCGATGCGATAGTGGACCTCCGGAACCGCACCGCCGCGGACCTCCGCGTGGCGACGGAGTAGATAGGGCGCCCTCGGTCCCGCGGGACCTTCCATCTTCAGCGGCGCCGAGCAATGGGAGAGATGGAAGGCGTTCTTGGCTAGGTCCACGCCCGCGGCGTTGCCCAGGAAGCCGGCCCGATTCAAGGCGTGCTGGAAGGTCAGCATCGTCAGCAGGCAGTCCATATCCCCGTCACAAGCGGCGGGGATCCCCCGACCGTTCAACCGAGAGAACCCCAGGCACGGGAAGCCTCTCGAGAGCCAACGCATGCACGTCCCGACGCACAACCCGTGTGCGCGATTCTCGGTGATGAGCTGATCCAACGCCAGGCTCGCCCGCGCAGCCTTGACGACGTCGTCTCGGGACGGCTCGACCACCTCCTCCGCCTCGTCGAGCCACTCCTTGGCGACCTTCTCCGCGGCGGCGGCGTCCACCTTGGCCAGGACCTCGTCGTAGCGTCCGTCGGCAATGCGGAGGAGCTCGACGCCGAGCCGCTTTTTCACTTGCTCCGGCGCGTAGGAGGCGGGCGTACCCTTAAACGGGGGCGAAACGAGCACCCGGCTTTGCTTCAGCAGCGGGACTACGCGCAGCAATGCCGCCGCGCGTTCCAGCTCGCTGTAGTCGCTGCTGTCGAACAGCGCGATCCGGTGGCCCTCTTCGCGCCACGGCTTCACCAGACACCAGTCGTGCCCGCCGATGACGGGAATGTGAAAGACGGCCGCGGGGCGACGCTGCTTGAAGACCGTCGGCATCACGCGACTGAGACCGAAGATGTCGGTGCAGATCGCCAGCACGGGCGCGTCCGGACCCGCCTTCGCCAGCAACCGGGCGGTTTCTTCCGCGTTGATCGCCTGACCGACGACGAACTCCACGTTGCCGAGGTTCTTCTCGGCCTCGACCAAGCGCTTCCGCGCGGCGGCGATCTCCGACTCCGAAAGCGCCCAACTACGCTCGCCCGGCTTGCCCGCGATGATCACGCAGATCCGGACCTTCGTTGAAGACGACGACGGAGGATCCGATGATTCGCTCCCGGCCGCCAGGTGGCCCGCTGCCAGCGCGATGCCACTTGCCGTGCCTGCCCCGAGAAACTCCCGACGCGTGCAATGCATACACATGAGTCCTTCCTCCGTTCTGTCCTCGTCGCCAACGAATCGCAGGAGACGAACGATTCTCTCCTGTCCCCATTGCCCATGGTCTTCCATCGGGTACCCAAACTGCTACACGGACCCTCCGTGCGTGATCGGGTCCCTTGCCTCCGGCCTATGCTCTGCACTCAGCGCGTACGCAGCCTCAGCACCCGGACCCGCTCAGCCTGAAGCGGTAGCTTCAGGCAGCCGCTTCCGTCCGTGATGTCGCTCTGGAAGTGCTCACCGGAGAGGACATCCTCCACAACCAAGGTCGCGCCCTCGAGCTTCAGGGCGGCCGCATCGACGGTCAGCTGCGTCGCCTCCGGTGCCTTCGCATCGGCATAGGTGGTGAGGTAGACACGTCCGTCCTTGTCGGGTCCCCAGCGCTCCACCCGCACGTCGCCACCGACGCGCGCATGCGTGACCGGATGCCATCCCGCACTCGTGATCTTCCGCAAGACGGGGACGTAGCGCTCGTTCCGCTTCGCGATGGGCGCGTACTTCTCCTGCGTGTCGAACAGGCGCATGTTCCCGAACGAGGGATAGATGCCCCAATGGACGCAGCGGTTGAACCAGTGTTCCATCTTCGCCGGGTCCTCATGGATTCGGTAGATCAGCAGGAGAAAGGGCTTCGAACCGGCCATGGTGCGCTTCTGATGGAGTCGCCGGCGTCCTTCGACCCCCATGACGTCCAGCGCGAAGAAGTGAAATCGCCGGTTCGGGTGCACGCCGTTGGCGAAGAGCAGCTTGCCTCGCCGGTGCAGCTCGTCACGAAGCTCCCACAAGAATTCCAGCAGCGTGAAGCGGTTGTTGACGACCGGGCGTTTGGCCGCGGGATCATAGGTCAGCGGGATGCGCTCGGCCGCGAAGTGCTCACGCCGGAAGTTGACGAAGCGCCCCCAGTGGCCGAGGGAATCGACGTAGGTCCCGTCAAGCCGCGGGATCTTCTGATGTTGAGTCCGGACGTGGTTCAACAACGTCTTCGCGATCGTCGGCTTGTCGGATGCCCCGAAAAGCCATGGATTCGCGTTGAGCGGGAACGTAACCGACTTGCCGCCCCAGGGCGTGTCGCGGATTTCGAGCACCGGCCTGCCCTCGGCATCGTGGAGCATGCACGTCTCGATGGTGCGCTTGTTGCCCCATCCGCGCCCGCGGGGGTCATCGCCGGGCTGCCAGCGTTTGAATACGGCCAGGGCCTCAGCCGCATCGGCCGGCAGTCTCTTAAGCCGCGTGATCTCGCGTTGCCCGGGGATGATATAGGGATACGTCCCGATGTAGTGCTTATCGTCGTATTGCCAGCCCGTCGGACCTCCCTCGTGAAAGGCGTAGTGGTGCGGGTCGGGCAGCTCGATCCGCGGCCGACCGAACATCCACAGCCCCTCGCGCTCGACGCGCTTTTCGAAGGCCTCGGGGTTTCGCTCCTGGTATCGCCTCGCCGCGTCGCGCATCCCCCAGGCCGGATCGATGCGACTGAGGGTGAAGGCGAAGGGCGCGCGGCCCTTCAGAGCCCCCGATGCGTGCGGCGAGAGCCCGAATTGGAAACGAACGAGAAGCCCGAACTCCGGGCCCCACTCGAACCGGCAGGCACAAGGGCTATCGGCGGGGACCGCCAGCGATAGCCCGGCGCCCTTCGGTCGGCTCAATGCGGAGAAGGTATAGTCCTCGAGCGCCTGCGGGATCGCCGCGGGCTTTTTCCCTCGGGCGGTTCGCCAGACGGGCCTGCTCTCCACCACGCTTCGGCCCCACTCCCAGCCCTCGCCGGCGGCGCCGACGGACACCGCGGCCAGCACGTCCACACACGTTGGTTTGCCGGTCAAGTCCAGGATGGACCCGCGGCAGCGGATAGCGCTTTGGCCCGCCGACCACCTCGCCGTCACGCTCAGGCCCAGGTCTGCGTTCTTCCACTTCTGTACGAGAACGTCTCTTGCCGTTGCGATCTCGCCGGCCACGGGAACCGCGTCGCCTTCGAGCGGGCGGACCCAAAGGCCCGAGCGCATCCCCGAGGCGAGCAGGTCCTTTCCGTCGACACAAACCGAGACGATCCTGCCGGTCTTGCCCAGACGGACGGACAAGCCATCGGCAGTGACGAGGGGCGCCCTGCCGGCCGTCGGTTCGGCATGGGCCGTCGGTTCGGCATGGGCCGACGCCCCTGCTCGGTCGCCGTCGGCTCGCACGGCTGTGGTGGACGCAGACAGCACGGCGAGGAGGAGTACGGGCAGCATGCGATGGCCCTCCCAACGCTTGGACAAGACCTCCCACGTGCGGCGAATCACTCGGGCATTATCGCGTGTCGAGATTGAGCCTGCCACAGCGTCAGCTCGTCGCGGCAGGAGTGCCCCGCGGTCGCCAAGGCCCGAGGCAAGCTCTGTATTGACCCATAGGGTCAGTCCGGCGACTCACAGGCTCCAGCCTTCTCGATACTCCCGGTGGATGAAGCGATTGGCCTCGGGACGGTTGGTGATCTTCATGCTTCTGCTGTGCCACTCGATCGGACCCTTGCTCCGCAGGGCCACGTTGCCCAGCAACACCATTTCCGTCAGCGGGCCGGAGTATGCGAAATTCGCGCAAGGCTGCTTGCCCACCTTGCAGGCGGAGATCCATTCTTGGATGTGGCGGTCGCCCTTCTTCCAATCCCCTTCCTCCACCCGAGGAATCGGCTTGTAGTCCTTCCTCTTCTCGATCTTGGCGAACTCCGGGATCGGCCTGGGGCCCACCTGCCCGGGATTGGTTCCGAACGCCGTCGGACCGAACAGCATGCTGTGCTCTTGCCCAACGAACCACGTGCCGTTGCTGCCGAGTTCACGACGGTACGGCAACCCCTTCGGGGATGGTGGGCGACGGCCGCCGTCATACCACGTGATGACGACCGGGGGCATGTCCGCCCGCGCGGGAAAGCGGTACCGGATCGTTGACGCTTTGGGATACGTTTCGTCGGTCACGCCGGTCGACTCGGCCGACACCGTGAATGACTCGGCCTCATCCAGGCGAAGCCCCCAAGACACCACGTCCAACAGATGACAACCGACGGCCCCGAGCGCGCCGGTGCCGAAGTCAAGCCAGCCGCGCCATCGGTACGGGTGATAGGCCGAATGGTAAGGACGCTCTGGGGCCGGCCCGAGCCACAGGTCCCAATCCAGCCCCGACGGTGAGGACGATGCCGACTGCGGCCGCCCGATGCCCTGCGGCCATTGCGGGCGGTTCGTCCAGCAGTGGACTTCGCGAATCGGTCCGAGCCCGCCGCCCCAGAGCATCTCCACCGCGCGGCGAATGCCGGGACCCGAGTGACGCTCGTTGCCCATCTGCGTGGTCACACCGGTCTTGCGAGCCAGCAGGGCCAACTGCCGGGCTTCCCAGACATCGTGCGTCAGCGGCGTCTCGAGGTAGACGTGCCTGCCGCGCTTCATCGCCTCCGCGGCGATCACCGCATGCGTGTGGTCGGGCGTGGATATCACCACGCCTTCGATGCCCGGCTCCTTGTCCAGCATCGTGCGGAAGTCCTTGTACTTCGTCGCGTCCGGATAGCTCTCAAATGCGGTGGCGGCCAGGGTCCAGTCCACGTCACAGAGGGCGACGATATTGGTGTCGTGGCATTTCTCCAGATTGCCCAACCCTCTCGCCCCGAGTCCGATGCCGGCAAGGTTGAGCCTTTCGTTGGGGCCAGCCTTACCGGCCTTACGACCTCGCTTGCGTTGCGCGCCGGCTACCGAACGCGAAACCATGAGGCCCGCCGCCGTGCCGGCGGTGCCGTGCAGGAACCGACGCCTCGTGAGCCGCCGGGATTCCGTCCTCTCTCGCCGCTTGGTCATTTCTTGGCTCCCAGGCAGACCACCGTCCCATCCATCGTCGACATGTACAACCGCTCGCCCGCCGCGATCAACCCGTCGAACACGGGCACTTCCTTCATCTCAAACTCCGCCAGCGTGGCCCCGTTGGCGGTGGAGACAACGCGGAACCGAGATCCGCGCTTGCCGATCATGGCCTCATACGCCCCCTCATCGGGCGCAAGATCCGGCGGGCCGACAAGGTACAGATGCTCGCGTGCCAACAGCAGGCCATGCGCGCGGATGGGGACCTTCTTCGCCCAGATCGGCAGCTCCGTGCGCGAGAAGCCTCGTCCCTTCTCGGCTCCGATGTCCATGACGTCCAGCACCGGCTTGGTGGTGTTGCGGTCGGCGATCAGGCGGTATCCCGTGCCGGGTCGGAATTCCGGGCTGTGGCCGTATCGCTCGGTGTAGACCTTCAACGCGTACGTCGCGGTGTCGTCGAAGACGAGGATCTGCCCCGACTTCGGCGCCCGGTAGGTGAAGTAGTAGCCGGGCCAGCGCTCGCTGTAGGACCAATAGGTCCGGTTGAACCACTCCTTGTCCAGGAACCCGTCGTTGGTCATCAGGTGCGGCTCGCCGAGCCGGTCGCCGAGCTTGGTGATCCTCGGCATGGGCTTGCGGGTCAGGTCGGGACCAAACCGGACTTGGAACAGGTAGATGTCTTCCTTGCCGGCAGTCAGGATGTCCGACTTCGCCCCCTCCATATCGAACGGCCTGCCGCCGTACTTGGACACGTCGGGCTCGTCGCTCTTGAGCAGCGCCTCGTGCAGGATCTTCCCGCTGCGAGGATTCAACGCGTACACGCGGATGCCACCGTCGAGATAGCTCGATCGCCCCGCCGTGACGTACACCTTGCCGTCTCGCACGAGCACGCTCCCATGCGCGGGCCAGACCGATTCCACCTGTCCCATCGCGCAGATCTGACGTTCCGCCGGGGCGGCCCGAAACCGCCAGGCGAGACGACCGTCCTTCGCATCGAGGCAATAGACGTGCCCGTCCGTGCTGCCGAAGAGGCACATGCCCCGGTAAATCGTCGGCGGCGAGTCCACCCGCCCGTCCGCCGTGAAGGTCCACGAGCGCTTGCCGTCGTCTAAGGCGATGGCGTGTACCGCGTGCGCATCAGTCTCCGCTACGAAGAGCTTGCCGGCCGCGGCCACCGGCGGCGTAAGCCCGCCCTTGGGGTACTCACGGAGTTCCGGGCGCGCGGTGGGCCAGGGCGGAGGCTTGCCCCCTCCGATGGCGACCGCCGACACGTTGCCCAACCGCCCTTCCACCTGCTTGATCGGCTTCACGCTCACCAGGTACGGGCCGGCCTTTGGAATCTCCACTTCGCCGACACGCACCCACACGTAGTCGTTCCACGTTTCCGTGTGACGGATCTTGGCGGTCCGCTTCTGGTCGCCCACGAAGAGCTCGAAGACCGAGCCGCCCTTTCCCTGGTTGGCCTGGCAGATCCACACCGGTTGCTTGCCGGCCTTGTCGATCCGCACATCCCACGTGATGAAGGTGTCCGCCCCGCGCCAGGCGACAATCGCCTCGCCGCTACGCCGGGCGCCCTTGCCGTGGATCATGGCGTCGGATGCCTTGAGGAGGAGCAGGTCTTCACGCTTGCCCGCCGCTTGATCTGTCTTGGGTCCGAAGGCCGGCGGACACAGCGACGTCGTCCACATGCGCTTCCAGTGCACCGGCAAGGACACATCGATGCCACCGCTCCGAAACACGTCATGGCGGTACGTAGGCCAGTCCGCGGTGTCTTCCTCGGCGCCTGCTTGGGTTCGTGCGATTCGGTCGTAGGCCGGACCGCGCGCGACACGACCGCCCGGCTCGCGCGCCGCCATTCTCCGCTGTGTGTCCTCGCGCGCCGGCGCCAGCGCGTTCATGCCGGTCAACAGCACGCCCTGATAGCAGAAACACTGGGACGGCGTCGCGTAGAGGAAGCCGTTGGCGGGAAGCATGCCGAACCCACAGGCAGCGCGGGTCCAGTTCGCGCGCATGTGATGCTTCCCGCCGAGGTCAAAGAACTCGACGCCGCGCTTGTTGAGCAGGAGGTAGCGCTCGGTGGCCTTGGGCGGATAGCAACGGATGTGATGGCCTGCGGTCACCAGCCGATGTGCGGTCACCGTCTTCTTCACCTCGCCGGTGCGCGGGTCGTAGCCGTTGCGGACCTCCTCCTCGTGTTGCCAGAGGAAGGATCTCGGGCTCACGCGCCCCCACGCGGTCCAGATCAAACCATCGATGCCAAAGAGCCCCGGGGGATTTCGGGCGTGCGGCTTGCCGTCCGGACCGGTCCACAACAACTCACCCGTCTGCAACGAGTAAGCCCGCGTGCTGCCGCCGGTCACGAAGACGACGTCCTTGTACAGCACCGCGTATCCCCGTCCGCGGAGCCGCAGCCTTCGCTTCATATCGGTGCGCCAAAGCTCCTTGCCGCTCTCGAGCGACAGGCACACCAGCTCACGGCCCGTCGAGTAGCAGACGCGACCGCTGCCGGCCACCACCGTGTTGCTGGCCAGCTTCTGCACGGCCTTCTTCCAGAGGATGTGGCCGTCGTCGGGATCGGCAGCGACGACGTGCAACCCGGAGCCTGACTTCCCCCCGGTCAGCTCGGTGCCGAGGATCAGCCGATTCTCACAGAATGCGATGGTGCTCACCCTGCCGGTCTGATCGCAGGTGTGGAGGGTCTGGCCCGTGGCCGCGTCCAGGATACAGAGCGGCCCGTGGTTCTGCAGGGTGACGTAGACCTTATCGCCGATCGCAACCAGGGCGTGCGGATGAATCCGGTCGCAGGGGCGTCGCCAGAGCAGGAGGCCGTTGAAGGCATCGCGCGCGACAAGCGCCCACAATGCGGGAACCCCCCTCGGCTGGCCGATGATCCCCTCGTCAATGACGCCGATCAATCGGCCGCCCGCGGAGACCAGCGCCTGCACGCTGGAGGCGAACTCATGGCTGCGGGACCACAGCGGACCGGACTTCCACTGCAGATGCCGGGGCGGACCGATGCGGCTGTCCCGGGCCACCGCGTTGTTTCCCTCGTCGTGGAGGTAGTGTGTCCACTCGTCGATCTCGGCGGGAACGGGCTTGCGGTAGGAGTCGACGATCGCGTCGCGCTCATCGAGCGCGATCGCCGCCCCGTCCGGAGCGAGCACGCGGACGATCTCCGCGCGAGGCACGGGGCAGCCGCGGCGCGTCACCACCAGATCGGCCAGGTTCTCCCCGTAGGGCAGCCATGCCCGATCCCACTGCCGCACGGACACCTGGCCGTAACGCCCGAGCGATCGGATGTGATCGCGGGCCGCTTCGACGTTGCCGGAGTCGGGCTCCAACCCCTGCACGACGTAGCGGTCGTTCGCACACAGAGCGGCCGTCAGTCGCCCTTTACCGCAACCGATATGCACGACCAGACCGCCCCGGACGCCGGAGGCCTTCCGGATGGCCTTCGCGACATCGGAGGATGGGCAAGCCTCTTCCGCAACCAGGTTGGGCGGGCCCCACGCTGTCGCGAACACGACGCCCCAGAACACCCTGCTCTGTCGACTGAACATGACTTCCGTCCCGTAGGCTGAGATTCCCCCTTGGACAAGACCCTTGCGCTCTGTCCTCCCCCCCACCATAATCGTCGTGGTCGCGGCCTTCAAATCCAGGCCGGACCTTGCGGAAGTGCTCAGAGTGCGCGAGCGGCACTAAGGCAAGGGATCGGACACGGTACCCGCGCACTCCTCTGCCCCGCTCGCGACCCGACGGCACGCTATCGAATCCCTACAGATCGAAGTCCAACCAGAAGGGAC
Source organism: uncultured Planctomycetales bacterium (assembly GCA_964550865.1). Lineage (GTDB taxonomy): Bacteria > Planctomycetota > Phycisphaerae > UBA1845 > JAFGLZ01 > JAFGLZ01. The sequence goes on along the minus strand of CAZKCX010000003.1, from coordinate 2,039 downwards.
GGTCTCAAACTCGTCTTCACTGGCCTTTGGGCCAGACCTTCAGCGCGTGCTTGCCGCCCTTGGGCAACGCGAACGGTCCGGGGAAGGGATTGGCCTTGTGTCTCTTTTTGCCCCGGTAGTCGGTGTCGATGCACACCGGCGTGCCGTCGGGGTTCACGTACGGAAGCTTCGGGATCTTCGCCCGTCCCAACAGTTCCGTCGTGACGAGTCTGCGACCCTTGTCCGCAGCCCACGCCTCGTCCAACGTGATATGGAGCGAGACAGTGTCCCTGTGCTTGGCCAGCTTGATCCCAGGATCGAAGTCAGGCCGCATTATCGGATCCTGCTCATGCTTGGAGGGCTTGGCGCCTTGCAGAAACACGTTGCCGGACATCTGAACCGGCAGCGCGGCCTTGTCGTACACGGCCAGTCCGCTGCCGCCTGCGAAGATGTTGTTGTGGAAGCGATCGTCGCCGCCTCGGATATTGGTCAGACCGGCCAACTCGGTGGAATGGGCCTTATGAAACGGCGTCTCTCGCCGCAGCTCGGGTCGAGGCGTGATTCGTCCGGCCATCAGATTGTGGACATAGGCCCCGCCTTGCGACCAATCACGCAGGGCGTGATCGGAGAGAAAGAGGTTGTTGTCCACGAGGAACGGGCCGTGATTGACCTCCACGAACAGGTCTTCGGCATTGTCGTGGAGCAGGTTGCCGGTGACCCGCGTGCCCTGCGCCATCCAGTCCAGCCAGATGCCGCGGACGGTCCGGAAGATGTGGTTGTGGCCGATCTTCGTGTCGATGGCGGCGTGGATCTTGATGCCGGCCATCTCGGCCCCGGTGAACAGGCGTCGAACATGGATGTCATGGATGGTGTTGCCGGTGATGGTACTGAACACCGCGCCCATGCTGCCGACGAGGCCCGCCTGCTCGCAGTGCGCGACGGTGTTTTTGCGGACGATGTGGTGGCCGATGTTCTCACGCGACCAGCCGTTCTTCAGGGCGCGTCGGATCGTCTCGACATAGCCTTCGGCGGTATTCGCGGACGTGTTGTCCCACCGGTCGCCATACTTGCCCAGCGTGACGCCCGTGCAAACGGAATGTGTAATCACGTTGTCTTCGATGATCCACCCTTTGCTCCAGTGCGTCCCGATCAGCCCGATTTGCTCGGCCGTCGGCGGCGCCCACTGGGTGGCCGCATGGCGCATGAGGAAGCCGCGCACGGTCAGGAAGTCGATGCCCGGCTTGGCGGGGTAGAAGACGGCGCGGCGGACGTTGACCTCCACCAACTCCTCGTTGGGGTTTGCCCCCGGGAACTGCGCCCAGATCGTCGTGCTGTCATCATCGACCTCGGCGAACCAGAGAGGGGTGGCCCCGGCAGGCTTCAGGACATCTTCCCGCTTGGGCGCCTCCGTGAGCCAATGGCCGTTGCGGTAGACGGCGCCGGTGTGATGCGGTCGTCCCTTGGGGTTGAACCAGTCGCCGCGGATCAGATCCTTGAAGGGGTTGTAGCTGCCGAAGAACACGTTCGGGAGCGCAACCGTCCACGTGTCGCCTTCGACCTTCTTCCAGCCCTTGACGACTTCGGAGCCCTTGATTTCGACCTTCTCACCCTCGGCGGCCTGGTAGACGATGCGGTTCGCATCGGACTCTCCGCCCCGCGGCGGCGTGATCCGCTCGCGATAGACACCGGCGTGTACCGTGATGACGTCGCCGGGCTGGGCGAGTCGGGCGGCGGCCGAAATGGTCCGAAGCGGTCGCGCCGCCGAACCGGGGTTCGCATCGTCGCCCGTCACCGAGACGTGGTACTCCTTGCCCGCTTGCGCCGATGTCTGGGGGACCCATGCCACAACGGTCAACAAGACGAGAAGCCAACAGGTATTGCGATGACGCATCACTTCGGCGCTCCTTCCTCGTTGCCGCCGGTCGAACCGGATGAGATGACAGGCAGGTGCAGCGCCACGTCCGACGACGCTCCACACAGCAGCCCGACGAGACGTTCTATGGATCCTACTGAGTCTCTGCTTGACTCCGGTTGATAAGTTTGGTATATGTTAGGTATTA
>CAZKCX010000002.1:0-38580 GCA_964550865.1 uncultured Planctomycetales bacterium | reverse complement strand
CTGGTCCCCAGTTGGCTCCGAGTCGGTGACGCCCCCGTTCTGAGGGGGGCGTCTAGAAAAGTAGCCTGTCCCCCTTTTTCAAACCATCACGATTGCCTTGCAATACTCGCTGGGTCGTTCGTGCATCTCTGCCAGGGCGGCGGGGACGTCGTCGATGGCGACGCGGTGGGTGATCATCTCCTGCGGCGCGAGCCGTCCGTCGACCATGGCCTGCAGGATCCCCGGGAACTCACCCACGCTGTTCCGCGAGGCCAGCACGTCCAGCTCCTTCCTCATCATCGGGCCGTAGCTGAAATCGAGCGGCTTGTTGCTCTGGCCGACAATGGCCACCCGCCCGCCGGGACGCGTCCAGTCGAGCGCCTGCTTGATCGTCACCGGCAGGCCGACCGCCTCGATAATGGCGTCCGGCCCGAGCCCATCAGAGAACTCCCGCAGCGCCTCGTCGGCGTCCGTCTCATCCGGCTGCACGGTCAACTCGGCGCCGAGCCGCTTCGCGCGGTCGAGCCGATCGGACACGAGGTCGACGACGGCCACCCGTGCGCCCTCCAAGCGGGCCATCAGCATCGCCGAGATGCCGATCGGCCCGGCCCCAATGACGGCCACCGCCTCGCCCGACGCGACGCGCGCCCGTCGCACGCCGTGGGCGCCGATACTGATCGGCTCGACCAGCGCAAGCAGGTCGTCCGGCAACGCCCCCGGCGCCTTATAGATCTTGTTCGCGGGCGCCACGATCCGCTCGCACATCGCGCCTTCGCAATGCACGCCAAGCACCTCCAGGTGCATGCACGCATTGCTCCGACCCGATCGGCACATGTGACACTCGCCACAGTGGAAGTACGGCTCGACGGCGACGTGATCGCCGACGGCCAGGCCGGTGGAGTCCGCGTCGGCGGCGTCAATCTCAGCGATCTCGGCGGACAGCTCATGGCCCAGGATGCGCGGGTACGTCAGGAAGGGATGCAGGCCTCGATAGGCATGCAGATCGGTGCCGCAGATGCCTACGGCCTTGACGTCGAGCAGCGCCCAGCCCGGTTTGCGCTGGGGTTCGGGCACGTCGACGACGCCGACCTGGAACGGTTCCTCCGCGCAAATGGCCTTCATCAGTACCGGTCTCCTTTTCGTATCGTCGCCAAGCTACCAGCAAGGGTATTGGGACAGTCGACGAAGCTAAGCTACCTCCAAGAAAGACTGAACAGTGCGTCAGAAAAGCCCCGTCTCCGGGTGGCCCATGGGTCTACTTGTCCTGAGCGCAGCCGAAGGAGCCGTTGGGGACGCGAATCCCCGGTCGAATTCGTGTCCCCCACCTCTACCTCGACGAAGCTCGGTACAAGTGAAGAGGTGGGCCACCCAAGTTCCGCTGACTGTTCAAAGATTCTTGCAGGCAGCTCACGCCCAGTCGATGAGGTTCCGGCTCTGGAGCAAGAGGAAACTCATATGGCCCGTCTTGTCCTGGCCCTGGAAGAGCATGTGGTACGTCCCCGGCTCTCCGAGACCCTCCAGCACGACCGGCGCGCCGAAGCGCTCGCTCGACTCTGGGAACGCCTTGACGTTGCACAGTCCTTTCTTCTCCCAGTGGATCAGGTCGTCACTCAGCGCATAGGCGATCTTCTGATGTCGCAGGCTCGCCGAATACAGCATGAACCAACGCCCCTCGTGGCGAAGGACCCAGTTGTTCTCGTTGCCGTCGGGCTGCTCGTACGGCCGGTCCGCGCCGATGACGGGCTTGTCCGGCGAGGCGTCCTTCCATTGCTTGAGGTCCTTGCTGACGGCGACGCCGATCAGGTTGTGGCCTGACTTCCGGCCCCAGCGAGTCGAACCCGTATAGTAGCAATAGAAGGTGTCCTTCCAACGAACGATCAACGGATCGATCGTTCGCTTGTCGATGTTCCACTGGTTATCGGGGCCCGTGTTGAAGATCTTCTCCGGCTCGGACCAGTTCTTCAGGTCCTTCGAGCGGGCGATACAGAGGTAGTGCGGGAACGTGCGGTACTGCTGATAGCACAGAATCCACTCCTCACCGACGCGGATCACGTTGCCCGGAGAGGCATAGCCGTTCGGCGAGACGATGCGGATCTTCTCGAAGCTGAGAAAGTCCTCGGTCGCCGACTGGCCGATATGCCATGTCCGTTTCTTCGGGTCGTAGTACGTGAACCAGAGATGGACCTTTCCATTGTGGACCAAGGCGGCCGGATCGCGGAGGTGCATCCTCGGAAGGCGCCAGACGGGGTTTTTGATCTTGGCGTAGTCAAACTTGGGCAGGAGCTTGCCCTCCCCACTCGGCGGCTTGGCGACCGTGGCGTCGGCCGGACTCGGGTCCCTCCCGAGCAGGGCCACCCCGGCCAGACCACAGGCGGCTTCGAGCCATTCCCGTCTCGTGGACCGCGTCGTCATGGTATCACCTCATTCGTCCTCGCTGGAAATCTCACGCCTCCGTATCCGCAGGCAGCGCCGAGCCGCGCCGGCCGCACCGCCTATTGCCCAAAGCCTGCCGCAGCGGCACCGACTGGTCAAGGCCGGTGGGCCGAACTCTCCGGAGGCCGCCGACCTCCCGCGATCCCAGTATCGCCAATCGGGGTTGACACATTGGTTTCGGTCCGGACGGCCGAAGAACGTCACCTAGTCCGGTAACTCGATGACGACAAGTTTTACCTCAACAGCCGCCATGGCAGCGACGATAGAAGCGACGTAAGTCAGGGCGGTTTTTTCTGCGGGAACCCTACAACGACACCGTTGGGGTGCGCGGGCACTGCGACGGACGTTGCCTGCCCTAGGGAGAGCTTTGAGCGATGACTGAGCAAGCGACCACAAAGGCCAGAGAGACGACGACCACCGACGACACGACGGATTTGGGCGGGAAGTACCTCACCTTCCAATTGGCCGGCGAGGAATACGGACTCGAAATCCTGAAGGTGCGCGAGATCGTCAAGATCATGGACATTACCTCGGTGCCCCAGATGCCCACGTACGTCAAGGGCGTGGTCAACCTTCGAGGGATGGTGATCCCCGTGATCGATCTCCGCCTACAGTTCGGTCTCCCCGAGGCCGAGTACACCGACGAGACGTGCATCATCGTCGTGAACGTGGGCGGTACCGAAATGGGCGTCGTCGTGGATACCGTCCAGGAAGTCCTGGACATCACCGACGATCAGATCGAGCCCCCGCCGTCGGTCGGATCCCAGGTCGATACGAAATTCATCCTCGGCATGGGTAAGATCGGCGAGCGCGTCAAGATCCTGCTCGACATCGACTGCATCCTCGGCACCGAGCAGATGGAAGAGATCGAGGCCCTGGCTCAAGGGTAATCCTCGAGGCGATCCGGCGCGCGTCTCTGCTGACCGAAGGCATGCCGCGCGCCGAGAACCGACTCTCCGTCCTCCCATCCGACAACCACTTATCGGCCCAGCCCAGTCCGGCTGGGCTTCTTTTTTTCGCGCCGGATTCTGGCTGTATTCCAGCCCCGAAAGCCCTTTTCGACCCCTTCCTGCGGCAAGCATTGGGGAAGACCCTAATAGGTTTGGCCTCTACCCCATATAGGCAGATAGTCTAATCCTCGTCGGGTAATGAACTGGGGGGAACAGGGCGCCGATCCAGTGGCTGACTAGGCAAAGGGCAAATCCCTGATCTCACGGGTAGCGCCCTGCACACGCACGGGTGTGGGTAATCGTTTAACCAAGGGCGTACATCTAGGGAGCGGCGGTATGTTCCGCAACATGACGATCGGTAAGCGTATTGGTTTGGGCTTCGGCACGATCCTGGTGCTGCTGGGTGTGGTGTGGGGGCTGTCCTACACGGGTGTCGGAGGCATCGTCGAGAATGCGAGCGAGGTCATCACGGGCAACAAGCTCGACGGGGAGATGGCCCAGAAGGAGGTGGACCACCTCAATTGGGCCAACAAGGTCAGCGCGCTTCTCACCGACGACAGCGTCACCAAGCTGGACGTCCAGCTGGACCACACGCAGTGTGCGTTCGGCAAATGGTTGTACGGCGACGCCCGCAAGGAGGCGGAGAGGGCCGTACCGTCCATCGCCCCCTATCTCAAGGAAATCGAGGCCTACCACAAGTCCCTTCACGACTCCGCGTCCGACATCAAGGCATCCTTCCAGCAGGCGGATGCGATGTTGCCGGGCCTGCTGGCCGCTCGCGAAACGGACCATCTCCACTGGGCGCACGAGGTCGGTGAGCTGTTCCTGGAGAACCAGGACAGTCTGCACGTGCAGACGGATCCGCACAAGTGCGCGTTCGGTCAGTGGATGGACGGGCCGGAGGCCAAGGCGCTGGCGGCGCACGACCCGAAATTCGCCGAGCTGCTCGCGGCCTGCCGGGAGCCGCACAACGAGCTGCACCAGTCCGCCAAGCACATCGCCGAGGAGTGGAAGCAATGTCATCCCGGTCTGGCCGATACCCTCAAGGATCGACTTGACGACCACCGTCAGTGGATGGCGAAGGTGTGCAAGGCGTGCGTGATCGGGGACAAGAATCTGAAGATTGAGACGGATCCGACGAAGTGCGCCTTCGGGCACTTCCTCGAAAGTGAGCAATGCAAGCAGTGGTGCGAGGGCTTTGGGAAGCTGAAGGAAGAGCTGGAGGCATGCCGGGAACCGCACGATCGACTGCACGCCTCGGCGGCCAAGATCCAGAAGGCCCTGGCCGCGGGCAAGGTGGACGAGGCCAAGAAGGTCTACACGGAAGAGACCATCCCCGCCCTCGACGGGGTGGCCGCACACTTCACCGCCGCGATCCAGGCCGAGCAGGCACTCGTCGCCGCCCAAGAGAAGGCGAAGCATATCTATCAGGACAAGACCGTGCCCGCTCTGGAGCACACGCGTAAGGCCCTCAAGGCGTGCCAGGACTACGCCAACAACAGCCTGAAGGGCATGAACAAGGCCAACACGATCTTCGCGGCCCAGACCAAGCCGAATCTGGAGAAGGTGCAGGAACTCCTCAACAAGGTCCGCGACGAGGTCAAGGCCAACGTCATGACCGACGAGGCCATGCTGTCTGCGGCGCAGGGCACGAAACGGAACGTGACCATCGTGGGGGTGATCGCCGCGGTGATCGGAATCGTCCTGGCGATTATCATCGCCGTGGGCATTACCAAGGCGCTGAAGGTCATCATCGTCGGCCTCAACGAAGGGGCCGAGCAGGTCAACGACGCGGCCGGCCAAGTCTCGACCGCCAGCCAGAGCCTCGCCGAGGGGGCGTCGGAGCAGGCCTCGAGCCTGGAGGAGACCTCGAGCGCGCTCGAGCAGATGGCCGCCATGGCGCGGCAGAACGCCGACAACGCCGAGCAGGCCAATCAGTTCATGTCCGAGGCCACGCAGGTCATCACCGAGGCCGACTCAGCCATGAAGGAGGCCAGCCAGTCCATGAACGACATCTCCGAGGCCAGCGACCAGATCAGCAAGATCATCAAGGTCATCGAGGAGATCGCGTTCCAGACGAACCTGCTGGCCCTGAACGCGGCCGTCGAGGCGGCAAGAGCCGGCGAGCACGGGAAGGGGTTCGCCGTCGTAGCCGACGAGGTGCGCAACCTTGCCCAGCGCGCCGCCGAGGCCGCCCGCGAGACGGGAACGCTCATCGAGCAAACCGTCGGTCGCGTCCGCCGCGGCGTCGAGCTGAACCAGAGCACGACGGAGAGCTTCACCAAGATCGGCGAGTCGGCGACCAAGGTGGCGGATCTGATCGCCCAGATCACGCAGGCGTCCGGCGAGCAGGCCCAGGGCGTGGAGCAAGTGAACACGGCCGTCTCGCAGATGGACAAGGTCACGCAGTCCAACGCGGCCGGCGCCGAGGAATCCGCCAGCGCGGCCGAGGAGATGTCCGCCCAGGCCGAGAACGTCCGCGGAATGGTGGCCGACCTGGTTACGCTCGTGGGCGGCCAGGGCTCGCGGTCCAGCACGAAGACATCAAGGGCAGGCCAATCCCGGAAGCCGGCGAAGAGGGCTCCGCAACACGTCAACGCCTATGCCTCCGAAGGCGGTGGCGACGAGCTCTTCGCCGAATCGAGTCAGAAGGAAGATGAGTCGCAGGAAGAGCACAGGAGCGGCTCGTTGAACGACTTCTGAGCGAGCAAAAGCGGGCAAAAGGGGGACAGGCTACTTTTCTTGGGACGTACTCTCCCCGGCTGCAGTCACACGCGTCGCTCAATGAGGCGCGGTGCCAGAGGAGGAGCTTCCAAGAAAAGTAGCCTGTCCCCCTTTTGCCGACCCGGCGTCGACCGCGCTGAGCCACGGTAGAGTATTTCCCGAGCAAGCAACCGTGGTTTATCTCGTCACGCGGACGCCGCGCCGTCGTGCCTCGCCGGGCAGGCGGATCGGGGGAAACTGCGATGACCCATTGGCGCGCCGGGATTGCCCCGTGCGGGGATGGGCCTTTCGCGCGAACCACTTGCGGAGCAGCTTGCCGGCCGGCTTGCCCTTCGGGGTGTAGTTGTAGCAATCGGGACCCCCGCCGTACGTGGTCCACTCCCACCAGATGACGCCGCCGACCTGGGGATCGTCGCCCCAGACGCGGATGAAGGCCTCGTAGCAGGCCCGTTGCTCCTCCAGGCCCTTGGGGGTGGCCTCTTGCTTGTGGTAGTAGTTCCACGGCTCGATGGACGCCCCCTCCTGGCTGCACCAACCGACCTCGGTGAAGAGGATCGGCTTGCCGATCGTCTGCTGCCACTCGAGGATCTTCTCCTTGATGGGCTTCCACGCCTCGACGAGCGATTGGACCGTTGGGCCGGGTTCATCCGCGAGCTTGTAGTACGTCGTCATGCCGATGAGATCCAGCTCGTCCCAGAACTTCACGGGCTGGTAGTGGTCCCAGTTGGCTGAGTAGCTCAGCTTGCCCTTGAAGCGCGCTCGGACCTGCCGGATGACCTCGCGCCACTCGGTGGTGTGCTTCTCGGCGCTGACCATCTCGCTGCCGATCATGAGGACGTCGGCGCCGCCGGCCTGGGCGATGTCGGCGAAGTGGTTCATGATCTCGCGGTATTGCACGAACCACTTCCGCCAGCTCGGCGGTTGGATGACGCCGCGCCACTCCGTCCCGATCGGATCGCTCAGCAGGATCTTCGGCGCGAGGATGACCTTCAGCCCGCACTCCTTCCGAGCGATCTCGAAGAGGCGCTTCCACTGGCCCCAGGTGGGGGTCTTCTTCGGGTCGATGTAGACCTTGCCGCTGCTGGCGTTCTTCTGGTAGGCGTCGGCGCCGAGCAAGACCGTATCCGCCCCGAGTCCCGCCACCTCGCGGATCAGGGGCCCGAACATGGCCACGGGGTTCTTGCTGGTGTCCACCTGGATGGCGACACCGTAGTAGCGGTTGCTGGACGCCGCGGGAAAGGCGGCCCGGGATCCGACGGTCTGTCCCCACGCGACGGAAGACGTCGCGCAGACCACCAGCAAGCTCCATCGCACGCAATCGGCAACTCGTAGGTTTGTCATCGGGTTCGCGCTACTCGCCTCGCACGAAGCTCGGGGAGCAGACTCCTCCCGTCGATCGGCTCATGCCGCTCGAGCCGGTCCAACTCCCCGAGCACATCCAGAATGGTCGGCATGACGTCGCACGTACGCGCCCGTTCCACTTTGCCCCCGACGGCAATGCCGGGACCCGCCCACACCATCGGCACGAACATGTCGTCCGCCGTGATCGAACCGTGTCCGCCCCGCTCCTTCCACGAGAAGGCCCAGCCTCGGGCGGCGAACAACATGATATCGCCGGCTCGCGAAGTATCAAAGACCTCGCAGATCTGGCCCGGGAAGTCCGGCGCGTCGGTCTTCAGCGTGGCGTCGAACCACGCGTTGGCCGAATGGTACTGGTCGTCGATCAGTCGGCTTGCCTGTGGGTCGAACACATAGCCCAACGGATCGCCGCCCCGGCGTATCCGATACCGATAGGTCGCACGCCTGCCGGTACCCCTTCGGTCAATCACCGCCTCGCCCACGCGGCCATAGATCGCCACCGAATCCGGACCGATCGGAACGGCTGCGACGACGACAGCCTCCTGCGACGCAAGCCATCGGGCGACTTTCCGGACGGACGGTCCCGGGTGAAGGATCGATCGCACCTTGTGCCTTTCCAGCGTACAGGTCCTCGCGACCTCGACGTTCGCCGGCCTGTCTCGCCAGTGATCATCGAACCGGAAGTAGACCGAGCACTTCCGGCCGCCATCGGGCGTTACGATCGTGTCGTAGCGCTCGAGGTGGGCACGGCGAAGCTCATAGTCGGTCACGAACTCCGGCCAGGTATGCGGCACGACCTTTTCGAACCGATCACGAAGCGCGCGATGGACATAGAACTTCTGACCCGGCTCGACATGGACCATCCCGTGATCCGCCAGGAGCAGGAGTGTGGTCTTCTCCAGCAACCCGGCGGCTTCGAGCCCGCCGCAGATCCGCCCGATCTGGTGGTCGGCGTTCTGGACCGCGTATTTGTACGGCCAGCCTCGCGTCCCGTACAAGTGGCCGTACTCATCCACGGCGGGGAAGTAGCTATGAATGAAGCTCGGCCAGGTGCCGTCCGGTTTGGCGGAGGCCTCCAGCGCGATCTCCTCGAAGCGAAGGGGCATGAGCCGGTCGGTCCAGTCGAGCAGCCCGAGCCACCACGTGATGGAGGCCGTGATATCGTTGTAGTACGTGCGATCGACGCCTCGGGTCAGCGGACATTGGATGCTCACGGTGAACTTGTCCGAGAGCATCTCGTAGAGGGTCTTCCCACGGACGTCGTTGTTGATGCGGCGGTAGGTCTCGCCGTAGGTGCAATCCTCGTAGAACAAGCGCTGGCGATCAAACCACTTGTTGGAGATGACCCCGTGATGACCGGGGCGCCGCCCCGTGAGCATGGCGGCCATGTTCGCGTAGGTGATCGACGGCAGGCAGGACACGGCGTTCTCGACCTCCGTGCCACGATCGACGAGATACCGCTTGATGTTCGGCAACGAGCCCTCGGCGAGCCACTTTCGGTAGTGACTGCGGTTCATCCCGTCGATGAAGAACATCACGACGCGGGGGTTCGGCGTGGCGACGTGCTCCTGGACGCGGAGATGGATCGGTCCGTTGCACCCGCACAGGGCATACGCGATTCCCACCAGGCACACCACTCGCGCCAGGGCGAAGGCCTTCGCTCTGCCGTCCACGCATCCACATCCCATCGACCAACGTCTCCTCGATCGGCTAACGAACGCTCATGCGCTCGCCCCATCCATCCCGTTCAGCGAAGCGAGACTTCCTTGCCGCTCTTGTGGCTTCGGTACAGCCCGTCGAGCACCTTGATGACGGCCAAGGTCTGCTTCGGCGGCACGGGGGAGGGTTTGCCGTTGACCACCGCATCGTAGAAGGCGGAGATCTCGGCCTCGTGGCCTTCGGCCTCGGGTGGGTTGTCGATCTTGCCCTGCACGATCAGGCCCTTTCGCTCCTCGACGATTTCCAGATCAGGCCACTTCGCACCGGCATCCGTACCGTACACCCACGTTGCTACGTCGCTGCGGGAATGGATGTTCATCATCCAGCTGGCCTCGAGGGATAGGGCGGCACCATTCTTGAAACGGATGAAGCCCGCGGCGAAGTCCTCCACCTCCATCTGCTTGGGCTTAAAGTCTCCCCAGGCGTTGTAGATGCCGGGCTTCTTGGCAATCTTGCAAGGCGCGACGCCGGACACGCTGACGGGCTCGAAGTTGTCCATCAGCCACATCGTCAGGTCCAGGGCGTGGACGCCGACGTCTACGCACGGGCCTCCGCCGGAGGCCTTCTTGTTCAGGAACAGCCCCCACGCCGGGAGAAGGCGACGACGGTTGTGCCAGGCCCGGCCGTAGTAGATCTCACCCATATGCCCCGCGCCGATCCATTTCTTGAGCGCCTGGCTGATGCCGTCGAACCGCATGTGCTGGGCACACATGAGAAGGCGCCGGGCCTTGCGCGAGGCCTCGATCATGCGGGTCACCTCCCTCGGCGTGATGGCGAGGGGCTTCTCGCAGAGGACGTGCTTCTTGTGAGCGAACCCCACGAGCACGGCGGAGAGGTGTGCGTTGTTGGGTGTGCAGACGTCGAGGATGTCTGCCTCGGCCGCCGCGGCCTTCTTGACCTCGCGGAAGGTCTCGGGCACGTCGTACGCCTCGGCAAAACTCTTCAGGGTCGCCCGTCGTGAGTCGCAGCAACCCACGATCTTGGCGCCGGGAAGCTTCTGCCAGGCCCTGGCATGGACGTTGCCCATGCCGCCACATCCCACAATCACCACCCGCACGTCACTCTTCGCCATGAAGATACCCCTCACAAGCCGACACACACTCGATGGCCCCACGGTGGGCCAAAGATTCGGTAGTGTAGCAGTTCGGGAGAGACCTCAAAAGGGCGTGGGAGGGATGCAGAACGCTGACGCAACCGGCTCACTCCGGGCTCGCGTCGCCTTCGACCTCGGCCGCGATTTCCTCCAACGTGGCCAGATACAGGTCGTCGTCGTGCGGACGCTGCTCGGAGAGGACGTGAAACACCATCGTGCTCACGGCGCGGGCGATATGATGAACGGCCTCGTGGCGGGAAAGACCGGTCGCCATGAACCGCTCCAGATACTGGCGGACCTGGGGCGGATCGGCCGAGGCGAGCTGGTTCTCGACGATCACGTGCATGCTGACATGCGCGAACGGGTTGGTTCCGTCGGGCGTCGTGCCGTCTTCGCCCAGGAGATCGGGGTTGTCGAAGTACTCGTGGTATTCCGGGTGCTCTTCCATGACAGTCGCGGTTCGCTCGTCCTCTTCGTCGTCGAAGCCGATCTGCGCGTCGGGATCGGGTGGGAGGCCGGGCGATTCCGCGTGTTCCTTGGCCTCCTCCTCGTGGGAAGCGCCGGTTTGGTCGGCCTCGGCCGAGCGCGCCTTCCAAAGCGCGGCCATGCGCTTCCGGTGGGCGTAGGACATCGCGCCGCTGAGGAAGTCCCCGTCTTGGGGTTGCTCCTCCTCCGAAGGGAACGAGTCGGTCGTTTCCATCTTCGCAGCCAATTCCGCGAGGAGCCTGGCCTTCTCCTGTGAGGAGTGCTCGCCCCGACGAGGTCGAGGTTTCCGGGCGTCCTTCTTTTTCCGACGTCTGCGCTTACTCATGACGTTTTGCCCCGGTGGCTCGGTTCGGAAGCGTTTGGGATCCTTCCTCATCTTATCAGGTGCGCGGGAACGCGTCACGAATGGAACCGGGCAACGGATCAGACGACTCCGCAGTCGCGTCTGGGGAGTACGTGCAGAAGTCCGTGGGGAGAGACAACGCGTATCCTTTCCGCCGATAATCAGTTAGCGCGCATCGCCGTCGGTGGGGAATTCTTGACAGAGACGGGTGTTAGGCATAGAGTCATATGTGCCACATCTCCTGGGCGGAGCCGACTGGAGTTGCGCCGGTGCGCGGGGAAGGAACCCACCGGAAACACCCACCGCAACCGAATGGCAGAGCATGAACTTCGTATAGGGCGGTGGTATCGGCGCATCGCACGGTGTGTACACCGGCGTGGACTTGGCCCGCGAAGTCAACGGACCGGCCCCTCAAATCGTCGGTGGTCGGAGAGGAGGGAATCAGATGACCGATGACTCCAAGGCGGGAAGACGGGCCGTGCGATCGGTCGATGCGGACGTCGATCGGGTTTTCGCTGAGGCGAGGACTCGCTTGATTCATTCGGGTACGCATGGCGGCACGAACGCGCTGACTCCCAGTGAGACCACTGACAAATCGTCTTCGGACGAAAGCCCGGCGAGCGCGGCGAGAATGAGCAAGACACAACCCAAGCGACCGGCCAGGGCCACGCGACCGCTGCGGCTCTTTCTCGCGAACGTCGCGCGAAGAAGCACGACGTATCCCCTCACCACGCCGCCGATGGGCATTCTCTACTTGGCGGCGTACCTGCGGACGAAGTTCGACCTGAAGATCAAACTGATCAACCAGAAGGTCGAGAACTACACCACCCAGGAATTGGCCCAAGAAGCCATCAAGTTCGAGCCGGATGTCGTCGGCTTCACCGTGATGACCCCGGCCGCACATCAGATCAGCGAGCTCACTCGGACCATTCGCCAGGGGAGGCCCAACGCACTCATCCTGTTGGGCGGGCCCCACACCTCCGCGTTCGAGGAGAAGGTCTTCGAGCAGGCGGATGCGGATGCCGCCGTCATGGGCGAGGGCGAGTTGGCCTTCGAAGCGATCCTCAACGCGTATCTCGACGACAACGGCGACTTCAGCACGATCCCTGGTTTGATGTGGCGCGACCAGGACGGCACGATCATCCGCAATTCCGGTCAGATGCCGATGATCGAAGACCTCGATTCGCTGCCCATGCCCGCCTACGATCTGCTGAGCGTCCCGGCGTACTGGCGGCTCCAGTCCATGCCGCCCGTGGCCCGGCGCAAATACATCTCGCTGGTGAGCAGCCGCGGTTGTCCGTACCAGTGCATGTGGTGCCACAAGATTTTCGGCAAGCGTTTTCGGGCCCACTCGGCCGAGCGCATCGTCGACGAGATGGAGTACTTCACGAAGAAGTACCGCATCAACGACGTCGAGTTCCTCGATGACATCTTCAACATGGATCGGAAGCGCGTCGTGGACGTCGCCGATTTGGTCCACAAGAAGAACCTGCGCGTGAAGATTGCCCTGCCGAACGCCGTTCGGACGGACATCCTCACCGAAGACGTGGTCGATGCGCTGGCCAGCATGGATCTCTTCTGGTGCAGCTTCGCCCTGGAGACCGGTTCCCCGCGGCTTCAGGAGTTCACCGGCAAACGGCTCAACATCCCGAAGTTCCTGAACGGCGTCGAGATGATGGAGAAGAAGGGCGTGTTCACGAACGGATTCGCCATGCTCGGCTTCCCGACCGAGACCGAGAAGGAGATGCAGATGACCATCGACACGATGGTCAACTCCCGACTGCACACGGCCTCGTTCTTCACCGTCACCCCGTTTCCGAATACGCGGCTGTACCAGCTCGTCAAGGAACGCACGCCCGAACGGCTCAAGCCGATTCAGTACAGCGACACGAACTTCGCGACGATTCGCGTGAACCTCTCCGACGAGCCCGACGACGTCCTGTTCAGCTTCCAGCGGAAGGCGAACCGCGAGTTCTTCCTGAGGGCGTCGCGCATGCTCCGCATCGTTCGCGACTACCCGCAGCCGCTGTTGCTTCCGTACTATCTGCCCATCTTCCTGGAGCGCGCGACCAAGGGGTTCCTGAAACGTGACAAGCAGTGCTAGCAACGCTTCGTCACGACGCCGAACGCTTCTGTGGTTTCTGGCGATCTACGTTCTCGCGCTGTCCGTCCGCCTGGTCTACCTGTGGCAAGTCGGCGACAATCCCCTCTACGAATGGCTGACGCTCGACGAGAAGACCAACCACCATGTCGCGGTGGCCCATCTTGAGGGCACGGCCCCACCCAAGGCCTATCTCAAGGCGCCCCTGTACCTGTGGTACCTGATGGGCGTCTACCACGCCTTCGGTCGCGAGCCGGACATCGCGCGTCTCCTCCAGGTGTTCGTCGCGGCGCTCTGGGCGCCGCTCACGTTTCTGATCGCCCAGGCCCTTTTCGGGCGCCCGACCGACGTTGTGGCGGGGCTGCTCGGGACGCTGTTCTGGACCTTCGTCTTCTTCAGCGTAGAGCTGCTGGACGTGGCCATCGGAGGCGCGTTCTACCTGCTGACCGTCGTGCTGCTCGTCCGCGTGCCGGATGACCATCGGTGGAAATGGCTCCTCTGCGGCATCGCCATGGGGCTCGGCGCGATCACGAGGCCCAACATCCTGGCTGTAGCGCCCCTGCTGGCGATCACCGTCGTGGGGACGACCTGGCGAGATCTCCGCGGCTTGCGGCGAGTGTGGGTGCTGCCGGCGGCGAAGCGCGTTCTGGGACTGGCGCTCGGCTGCTGTCTCGTCGTCTTGCCCGTGACGATTCGGAACCGCGTCGTGGGCGGAGAGTGGGTGCTCATCGGCGCGTACGGTGGAGTGAACTTCTATCTGGCCAACAACGTCGAGGCGGACGCCAAGAACGTCGAGCTCTTCGGCCTACCGAACTACGAGCCGTCGGGCGTGTTCGACGCGAACGATCCGTACAACGTCCATTGCTTCACGTATCGCAGCGGATGCGACTTCACGAGCCAGAAGCTGGGGCGCCCCTGCACGCGAGGGGAGATGAACGAGGAGATGTTCCGGCTCGGCGCCCGGTACATCCGCAACCACCCGGACAAGTTCATCACCGATTCGCTGAAGCGCCTGTGCTGGTTCTTCAACGCCTATGAGTTCGCCGACAACAAGGACCTGTACCAGTTCCGCGAGTTCTCCTCGCTGCTGGCCGGGCTGAGCTGGTTTCACTACGGCGTTCTGTGTCCCTTCATCCTCTTGGGGTTCGCCCTGGCCGTCGCCGGAGCGGTCCGGTCCAATCACCTGGTCTACTACTGGGTAACGCTCCTTGGGCTCATCGTGCCGGGCATGTTCTTTCTGGTGAACGCGCGGTTTCGTGTGGCGATCGTGTGCATGCTCGCGCCCCTGGGAGCGTACGGGCTCGTGCGGACCGTGCAGTGGTGTCGACCGCGCGTCCAACGTCGCAAGGCCTTCTTCGCCGCCGCGTTTCTGTCCGGAGCCGCCGTCTTCAGCAACGCCAATCTCTTCGGCTACCGACCGCATTGCCACCCGTATCTCATGTTCATCTACGCGGCGGCGTGCGGCGCGACGGGACGAGGGGAAGAGATGGCGGAGATGATCGAGCGCATCGAAACCTCCATGGCGATGCAGGTCGAGGGTGGGGGCAGGCACGGCCACGCGCTCTTCTGTCTGTACGACTACTTCGATCGGAACGGGCCTCTCTCCAAGGCCGTCCACTACGCGCAGAGGCTCATCGAGACGCGACGCCTCGACGCCCATGCCGCCCCTCGAGCCTTCCGCACGCTGATGAAGGCCGACAGTCGGACGGCGGCCCGAAACCTCCTTGCCTTGTTGAATCAGGGAGCGTTGCCGGCGGATCCGAGCTTCGTGGCCGAGGCCCTCCTGGAGTTTGCCAGGGAGTACGAGGATCGCCAGGCGCTCCTCGAGGCCCGGCGGTGCTTCAAGCAGCTGGTGGCAAGGTATCCCGCGGAATTGAAGTATCATGAACGGCTGGAGGAGATTCGCAGCTTGCTCGCGGCGGAGCGGTTCTCCACCACGAGCCCGTCCGATCGCGCTGCAGCACGAAAGGGGCAATCTTGACTCTGGACGGGCCCAAAACTACCATCGGATTATGCACGTTTTCTTGCGTTTGGGCGACTCGTGCCTGGGGGCGAGCCTTAACCGCATCTGCTGAACGTTGCTCATCTGTCGACGGGCAATGCTGCCTTAGGTGCCTTCCATGAGGCGGTTGAAACTGTTTCTGGTCAACGTCGGGCACCGTACGGTGACCTATCCGTTTACGACACCGCCGATGGGCATCCTCTACCTGGCCGGCTACCTCCGTGAGCGGTTCGACCTGGACGTCCGGCTCATCAACCAGCGGGCCGAGGACCAGACCGAGGACGAAATCGTCCAAGAGGCCATCGACTTCGGGGCCGACATCGTCGGGTTCGGCGCCATCACGACGTGCGCCCACACCGTCGGGCCGATGTCCGAGAAGATCCGCCGGGCCTTGCCGGAAGCCCTGATCCTGGTCGGCGGGCCCCATACCTCCTCATTCCAGGAGCGGGTGCTCGAGGATACGGTGGCCGACGCTGCCGTGGTGGGCGAGGGTGAGCGGGCATTCGAGGCGATCCTCCGGGCACGATATGAGGGGGGAGACTTCGCCGAGATTCCCGGGCTCATCTGGCGAACCCCCGACGGCGACATCGTACGCAATCAAGGGCAAATCCCCCTCATCGAGGATCTGGACTCCCTGCCCTTTCCCGCCTATGACCTGATCGACGTTTCCCGCTACTGGAAGCTCCAGTCCATGCCCCCGATCGTGCGGCGAAAGTACATCTCGCTGACGAGCAGCCGCGGCTGCCCCTACCACTGCATGTGGTGCCACAAGATCTTCGGCAAGCGTTTTCGCGCGCACTCCGCCGAGCGCATTGTGGACGAGATCGAGCACTACCAGAAGGCCTACGGCATCGACGACGTGGAGTTCGTGGACGACATCTTCAATCTGGACAAGCAGCGTGTGATCGAGTTCGCCGAGACCGCGCAGCGCCGCGGCCTGAAGTTCAAGATCGCTTTTCCGAACGCGGTGCGAACGGACATCCTCACGCAAGAGGTCGTCGACGCGTTGGTGGATACGGGCCTGTATTTCTCCAGCTTCGCCTTGGAGGCCGGCTCACCGCGGGTACAGCAGTACACCGGCAAGCGCCTGAACATCCCGAGGTTCCTCGAAGGCGTCGAGATGGCCGTCCGGCGCGGCGTCTTCGCCAACGGCTTCGCGATGCTGGGCTTTCCGACGGAGACCGAGGAAGACCTGCAGATGACGCTGGACGTGGCCTGCAATTCCAAGCTGCATACGGCCTCGTTCTTCACCGTCATGCCCTTCCCCAACACGAGATTGTATGAAGAGGTCCAGCGCCTGCACCCCGAGAAGTTGGCTCACGTGAACTACGACGACACGGACTTCGCCCTCATCAACGTCAACCTGTCCGAGGTCCCGGACGAGGTGCTGTTCGCGTATCAGCGAAAGGCCAACCGCCAGTTCTTCTTGAATCCCGCGCGCATCTACCGTATTGCGCGCGACTACCCGCAGCCGCTGCGGCTGCCTTATTACTTGCCCATCTACGCACATCGCATCACCAAAGGGCTCTTCCACCGTGATGGCCAATGCTAGCTTGAACGGCTCTGTCGGCCGGACGCTGATTCTCGCCATTGTTCTCTTCGGCGTTGCGGTTGCCATTCGACTGGCCGTCTTCCATGAGGTCCACGACGACCCGCTCTATCAGCACCCGACGCTCGACGAGCGCGGCAATCACGAGTTCGCCCTGGCGATCCTTCACGACCGTGTGCCCGAGGCGAGCTACTACAAGGCGCCGCTGTATACGTACTTCCTGGCCGGTGTCTATGCGGTGTTCGGGGAGGATTCGAACCGCGCCCGCCTTGTGCAGACGATCCTGGTCTCCCTGACGCCGATGCTGGCCGGCCTGACGGCGCGGCATCTGTTCGGGTGGATCGTCGGACTCATCGCGGGCCTCTGGACGGCCGTCTTCTGGACGTTCGTGTTCTTCAGCGCCGAGTTGCTCGATACCGCCCTCGCCTGTCTGTTCTATATGCTCTTGGCCTACCTCTTGGTGGCGTGGGACGATCGCAGCCGTTGGAAGTGGCTGTGCTGCGGAGCCGTGCTGGGACTGGGCGCGATCACGCGGCCCAATATCCTGGCGTACGCGCCGCTGTTGGCGTTGATCGTCTTTGTCCACCCGTGGCGTCGAGGACGACAGACACACCGCGCCGCGTCCGACGAAACGAAGGGGATGTCTTCCGCCCGCGGTGGAACGTTCGGGCGAGGCGTCCTCGCCGCGGGTCTGCTGACCGTCGGATGCTGCGCCGCCGTGCTGCCCGTGACCCTCCGAAACCGCATCGTCGGCGGCGAGTGGGTCCTTCTCGGCGCCTACGGCGGGCTTAATGTCCACGTGGCCAACAACCCGCATTCGGACAGCAAGGACGGGCCGCTGCTCGTGGACGAATCGGTCTTCCTCGAGGAATCGACGCTCGATACGAACGAACCGTGGGCCCGGTGCTGTCTGAACTTCGCGAACGCCTACCGCTACACGGAGGCAAAGCTGGGCCGCGAGCCGACACGAGGTGAGTTCAGCGCGCTGCTCGCCCGAGAGGGCTTCGCGTACCTTCGTGAACACCCGGGCTGGTTCGCGCGACATGCCCTGCGACGGCTCTGCTGGCTCTTCAACGCCTACGAATACCCGAGCAACAAGGACCTCTACCACTTCCTCCGTTTCAGCGAGGTGCTGACGGCCTTATCGTACTTTCACTACGGCATCGTCGCCCCGCTGGGATTGGTGGGAATCGGCCTGGCCCTGACGCGCAAGCCGCGGGGTACCGGTGTGATCTACCTCGCCGCGATGGTCGCGTCGCTGGCGTTGCCCGCCATTCTCTTCATCGTCAACACGCGTTTCCGCCTCCCGATGGTCCATCTGCTGGTCCTCTTCGCCGCCTATGCCGTGGTGGAGATCCTTCGACTCGCGGCGAACCGAACGAACCCCCGCAGGTTGGGCGTCGCGCTCTTGGCCCTGGCCTTGCTCGCTCCGCTGAGCAATCTGGACCTCTTCGGCTATCGCGAAGCGCATCAACCGTACCTTCGATTCGCCTATGCGGTCGCCTGTCTGCTTTCCGAGGATCAGGCGCGATTCGATCGCGCCCTGGAGCACTTCGAGCATGACCTCCGCGCTCGGCTGGCGGAGTACGAACGCGACGGTCGTCGCAGCAATACCACGCTGCTCCTGGATCACTGCCATCCGATGCGACTGCTCTTGCCCTACTACCTCGAACGAGGTCGGGATGGTGAGGCGATCTGGGCGGGTCGGCAGATGCTCACAAGCGGGGAGAGCGACCCCGAGTGGCTGGGCCGGCTCGTGGACCTGTTCGTCTCGGTGAACCGTTGCGATCTGGCCGACGAGGCGGTTGGGCGACTGGAGGCGGAATCGACGGGCACGCGACCCGTTCTCGTGGCGGAGAAGCTCCTTCATTTCGGCCAGGCATGCCGGAACCGCCACGCCCTCGAGCGGGCGCGACGTCTCTACAAGCGTCTCACCGAGTCCGCCCCGACGAACGCTCTCTTCGCGGAAAGAACTCGCACCCTGGGCGAGCTCCTCGGGGGAGGAACGACCCGAACCAGCGCAAAGCCTACTGCCTCCGCACCGACTGAATGACGACGTCGTCCACCGGTACGTCTTCGAACGGGCGTTTGGTAGTTGTGGGCACGTCCTTGATCTTCTCGACCACGTCCAGACCCTCGACGACCTCACCGAAGACGCAATAGCCCCAGCCATCCTGGCCGGGATAGTCGAGGAAGTCGTTGTCCCGGACGTTGATGAAGAATTGCGCGGTCGCCGAGTGCGGATCCGCGGTGCGAGCCATCGCGATCGTGCCCTTGCGGTTCTTCAGGCCGTTGTTGGCCTCGTTCTTGACGGGAGACTGCGTGGGCTTCTGCTGCAAGCCCGGCTCCATGCCTCCGCCCTGAATCATGAAGTTCGGGATGACGCGGTGAAAGATGGTTCCGTCGTAGAACCCCTCATCCACATAGGCCAGGAAGTTCTTGACCGTTTCGGGGGCCTTGACCTCGTCCAGTTCGACGGTGATCTTGCCCATCGACGTATCCATGACCACGGTCGGGTTTCCGTCTGCCATCTTCGACTCCCTTCTTGCTCGGCTGCACGGCACGCCTTGCCCGATCGCGCCGCTGGATTGGCTCACTTGCGCTTGACGCTCTTGATGATGACGTCCTCTTTCGGAACATTCTTATACTGCCCCTCCGTTCCCGTCTCGACGGACTTGATCTTGTCCACCACGTCCATGCCGTCGACGACCTTGCCGAACACGCAGTAGCCCCAACCGTCCCGCGAGGGGTAGTCAAGGGCGGCGTTGTCCACGACGTTGATGAAGAACTGCGCGGTGGCCGAATGCGGATCCCCCGTCCGCGCCATCGCGATCGTGCCGCGCTTGTTCTTCAGGCCGTTCTTGGCCTCGTTCTTGATCGGACGACGCGTGGGCTTGCGATTCATGCCGGGCGTGAAGCCTCCGCCCTGGATCATGAACTCCGGCATGACGCGATGGAAGATCGTCCCGGCGTAGAAGCCGTCATCCACATACTGCAGGAAGTTGGCCACGGTCACGGGGGCCTTCGTCCGATCCAGCTCGATCGTGATCGTGCCTTTGGTGGTCTCCATGACGACAACAGGCTTGGGATCCTTCTCGACTTCGGCGGAGGGCTTGGCGGCCCGGGGCTCGGGCTTGGCGGCGTCCTCACTGTCCGTCGTCGTCGAGGAGCTCGAGTCGTTGCACCCGGCGAGCATCAATCCCATACCGCACAACACGCAGATCAGCGTTCTGCTCATGGCCTGATTCTCCTGATTCTTCACCGTTGAGGTCTGTTGGATGCCACTCCGGTAACCCGTGAGTCTAGCCGACCTGGTGCTATTCCACCACCTCGCCGACGACCATGACGCCGGCCACACGGAGCTTCGTACCATCGTACTTTGCCGGGTCAAATCCCTTCTGCCCTTTCACCCGATTCAATACGGAGCTTCGGTCGGGCTGTTCGGGATGAATCTCGACCTTCACCGTGTGTACCTTGTCTTCGAGGCCTCGTGCGAGGCCCAGCGTCGCGATGCGGTGATACGTGCAATAGCGGTCGAACCTCGGCACGGGTCCGCGGGCCTTCCCGTCGACGGTGATCATCACCTGCCCGCCGTCCGGGCCGAGCAGGTCGTAGAGCTTCGCCATGGTGCCCTTGAACTTGAAGGCGATCGTCTCGCCCGGCTTGCCGGCCTCCCAGAGCTCCGGCATGCGTCGGCCGAAACGCTTGGCCAAACCCTTCGACCGGTCCATGCGCTTCCAGCCGTTGCTAAGCATGGACGGTTGGAGCGGCACCCACCTCGCTCGCTCCCAGTTGTCGGCGATGAATGGCGCGCCAAGCTCATGTGGACCGCGCGGCAGCTTGCACTCGGTCATCCGAATGATCGCGCCCGTGATGACCTGCTTGTAGAGTTCATGGCCCGCGTCAAGCGGATGCACGCCGTCGTTGGAGAAGAGGATCACGCTCGCGTCGCTCGGCGGCTTCTTTCCGTCTCGCGTGTCGAATTGGAGCTTGCCCTTTCGTGCGAGCTCGGCGACGTGCTGCGCCATGTTGATCGTCGGGATCTCGTAGTGGTCGGCCAGCAACTCCATGGCGGACATGGATCGGGGGCAGAGCCCCTTGTCGAGGTCTTTCTCGTAGCCGACGCGGAAAGTGTACACGAAGACGATGTCCGTCATCGGATCGTGCCGCCAGGTCTTGCGGACAATCCCCTCCATACCGCGCCAGATGTCTTCCGGCGATGCGCCGCCGTCGTTGACGGCGAACTCGACGAAGAGCAGGTCGGGCTTGTGACGCAAAACATCGTGGTCGAGGCGAAACACGCCGAGCCCGCTTCCCGTTCCCCCGATGGCGGCATTGATCTCGCGGATCCTCGGCCTCTTGAAGGTCCGGCCGAACCAGTCGGTCATCTTGACCCGCCATCCGTTCTGCGCGGTGATGCTCCCGCCGAGATAGGCGACGCGGACCTCTCCGCCCTTCGCGAGCTTGTCGATCGTGTTGCGTATGCCCCGACGCTCGCGGAACATCTGCGCCTCGACCTGACGATATGTCGGGATCTTCTCGGCCTCTGACACCTCGGGTGAGGCCAAACCCATCAGAGGCGCAAGACAGATTGCCGGGAGCAGGCGGAATGCTTGCCTCATCGTGTTGTCTCCGAGCTTCTCGGGCTTCGCGCCCGCGGCTGTGGGCTTAGACGTTGCCAAGACCTTCCCAAGGCTTGGCTTATGGGACGCCCAGGCTGGAAAGTCAAGGACGCGCGGCCTTGCTCAGGCATCCAAGTACAGGGACGGGGTGGTCCTGCCTGCGACCGTTTGCCGAAGTCACCGAACTCGGCGGGCCTGCGTGTCCTATAATGAATAGTCGGACAACGGTGAAAGCTCGTCATCAGGAAGCGCAGAAGGCTTCCGACGATAGCCATATGGCGTCTGGAGGGCAAGCGAGCATGCCTCAAAGCGGTACGAAGCCAAGCACGCTGAAGGAATTGCGGGATAGCGGGTGGGTTTCCAAGCCCGTCAAGAAGGAGATTCACGACAACTTCTTGCGAAGGCTTCGCAACCGGGATGGGCTGTTCCCCGGGATCATCGGCTACGACGACACGGTGATTCCGGAGATCAACATCGCCATTCTCGCCCAGCACGACATGCTCTTCCTCGGCGAGAAGGGGCAGGCCAAGAGCCGCCTGATGCGGCTGCTGGCTGAATTCCTCGACGAAGAGGTCCCCTACCTCGACATCACAGGCTGCCCGGTCCACGAGGATCCGTATCGGCCGATCACGCGCCAGGGAAGAGAGCTCATCGCCCAACAGGCTGAGGACCGGATCCCGATTGCCTGGTGGCATCGCGACGATCGCTACGCGGAGCGATTGAGCCCGGGCACGAAGTTCGCCGACATCATCGGCGAGATCGACCCGGCCAAGCTGGCGGGCGGCACGAGCATGTCCGCCGAGGACGCCCTGCACTTCGGTCTCATTCCCCGAATGCACCGCGCGATCTTCGCCATGAACGAGCTGCCGGAACTGGACGAGCTCGTGCAGGTGGGCCTGTTCAACATCCTCGAGGAGCGTGACGTCCAGATCCGCGGGTACCCGATCCGGTTCGATATCGACGTATTGATCCTCTTCTCGGCGAACCCCGCGACCTACAACCGCAGCGGCAAGGTGATCCCCCAACTCAAGGACCGCATCGGCTCGCTCGTGCAGACGCACTATCCGCGCACGCGTGAGCTCGGCATCGAGATCATGCAGCAGGAGGCGGCGATCAGCCGGAACGGGGAGCTGCCCGTCGTCGTCCCGCCGTTCATGAACGAGATCATCGAGCAGATGAGCATCGCCGCGCGGAAGTCGAAGTACGTCGACCAGCAATCCGGCGTGAGCGCGCGGTTCAGCATCGCGAACTACCGGACGATGATCGCCAGCGCCAGACAGCGGGCGGCCGTCCTCGGGGAGAGCCCGGCCGTCCCGCGGATCAGCGACCTGAGCCACTGCCACTCGTCGTCGCTGGGCAAGCTGGAGCTGGACATGATGGGCAGCCATCAGATGAGCGAACGACAGGTCCTCGATGCGATCCAGGCCGAGGCCATCAACACGGTCTTCGACGAGTACGTCGACAAGCATGGCCTGGCCGAGATCGCCGAGATCTTCGGCCACGGCGTGAAGGTGGAGGTCGGCGACATGCTGTCCTCGGCCCACTACGCCGAGCGTCTCAAGCGGGTTCCCCCTGCGTGGGAGAAGGCCTTCGAGGTCAATCCCGCGGACGATCCCGCCGTCCGGGCGTCGTGCGTCGAGTTCGTCCTCGCGGGTCTGTATGTCCAGGACAAGATCTCCCGGTCCGAGCATCACGGCAGGATCACGTATGAGTTCTGATCAAACGCCCCTGAAACCACAGCACCAGCGGTACGGCGGCGTGGTTCACACGTACCAGAAGTACGATCCGAAGAGCTTTCCCAGCCCGACCGCGCCCCAGCCGGACCTCGTCTCTCAGGCGTTCGAGCACATGATGTACTTCGGGAGCATGCGTCACCTGACGGAGGAGGAGTTGGCCCGAGCCATCGACATCGACCCCAGCCAGATCGCGGGACTGGGTCCGAGCATCGATGCGCTCCGCGCGCTCCTGCTCGAGCGCAAGCGGAAGATCCTGGAGACGTACGAGACCGATACCGTGCAGGGAGAGGCCTCGCGGCAGTTCCACGGCATGGCAAGGGAGATCCGTCCGCCGCGGAAGGCCGCGCGGCGGTACCACGAGGCCGTCCGTCTCGAGCAGCTCCGTGACCTCGAAGGCCTGTGGTATCACTCGAAGAACCAGCGGGACCTCTTCGCACGGCAGCTCGTTCAGCTCATGGATGCCCTCGGCGAGAAGTATCAGGTCGATGAGCTGGCCGCCAAGTACGCATTCACCGGCCGCACCGGGATGACGATTCCCGAGGCCCTGGCCATCAAGGAAGAGCTCGAGGAAATCGACAGGCTGCTCGAGCAGCTCGAGGAGGCGGAAGAGACCGGTCAGATCGCCGTCATCGACATGGACGCGCTGGCGGAATACGCCGAGCCCGGCGACATGGAGAAGCTCAGCGAACTCCAGCAGTATATCCAGGACTACATGCGCGAGCTGGCGGAGCGGCAGGGCCTCGAGCAATCCGGCGGAGAGTACACGCTCACGCCGAAGGCCTTCCGCCTGTTTCAATCGCGCCTGCTCGAGGAGATCTTCGGCGAGCTGGAGGCCGCGCGATCCGGGCGCCATCAGGGCCCCGTTGCCGGCGAAGGCGCGATCGAGATGCAACAGACCAAGCCGTACGAGTTCGGCGACTCGATCACGCACATGGACATCCCGGCGTCGATGATCAACGCTATGCTCCGCGACGGCGCGTCACTGCCGGTCCGCATGAAACCCGACGACATCGAGATCCATCGCACGCGGAACAACCCCAAATGCGCAACGGCCGTCCTGATCGACATGAGCGGCTCGATGCGGCACGGCTCGCAGTACGTCAATGCGAAACGGATGGCCCTGGCCTTGCACGGTCTGATCCGAACGGAATACCCCGGCGACTTCGTGCAATTCATCGAGATCTACAGCTTCGCCAAGCCGCGGCACATCTCCGAGATCCCCGAGCTCATGCCCAAGCCGGTGATGGTGTACGACCCGGTCGTTCGCCTGAAGGCCGACATGAGCAACCCCAACATGAGCGAGTTCCAGATCCCGCCGCACTTCACGAACATCCAGAGAGGCCTGCAGCTCGCGCGGCAGTTCCTTACCGTGCAGGACACACCGAACCGACAGATCATCCTGATCACGGACGGCCTGCCCACGGCGCACTTCGAGGACGAGTTCCTTTACCTCCTCTATCCGCCCGACCCGCTCACGGAACAGGCGACGATGCGCGAGGCCCAAATTTGCGCCAAGCAGGGCATCACCATGAATATCTTCCTCCTACCGAGTTGGGGGCAGACCAGCGAGGACGTGCAATTCGCCTACCGCATGACCGAGGCAACGCAAGGCCGCGTATTCTTCACCGGCGGCCGCGACCTCGACCGCTATGTCGTGTGGGACTACATCAAGCGACGACGCTTCATCATCGGCTAACGCGGTTGCCGAGTGACCGACTCAGCGACACAAGCCGTGTTCGGAGTGCTTGCGCGGTGTGTTCTTCGCCGAGGCATGCACCGTCAGGCGTAGCCGCCCTCCGATCCGTCCGCGGCACCCCTCCGGCGGATCACCTGGACCAGACCGATGACCAAGACGGTCATGACCACGCCGAAGGCCACGCCCGTAACCAAGGCGTTCGTCAAGATGGACGCCTTGACCTTGTGCCAGTTGTTCACGCGGACCGAAACGTCTCGCGCGACCACCCGATACGAGTTGCCCTCGTCGTCCCGTGCGAAGAGACTCCCGTCCTCCAGATGCTCTTGCAGGCGCTTGCCGCTGATGGACAAGCGGACAACGTCCCGCGACTCCTCCAGGGATAGCGACTTCGTGCGGGGCGTCCACCAGTTGCCCTGGTTTCCCCAATAGGCTCGGTATACCTGCACGGCGAAGTTGGAGCCAATCGTGAAAACCCCGATCAGCCCCATAAGCACCAGTGGATTCACTCGTGGCTGGTTCATGGTTCAGACTCCTTCCAGCTATGTATGATTGCGTAGGCGGCGCCGAACACCTTACCGCCGATTCCGGCGGCCATCCACCGGGTCGACCGCTGCCGCTACCGTCGTCCGAGACGTCCGCACCGTCCGCACCTTGCGGACAGAGCTCGCATTGGGTACGCGCTCCACGGTCCCGGAATGGGGCCTCTCTTCTGGGAAGGGTGGAACGCACTTCGGTACACGGTATCAAGCACCGCGCACAGGTTCGCGCCGAAGACGGACCTTCGCTTGTTGAGCAAGCCGATGTGCTCGACCTCCTTGTGACGTCCGGTGTAGGCCATGTAGTATCGGCCGTCTTCGTATCGAAACACGTGGCCGGTGCCGCACCGGCCATCGTCCCAGGCCCCTTTCGGACCGCACATCTCGATAACGGGAAGTGCGGTCCAATCGATCCAGTTCGTGCTGACTGCGTGACCGACGCATCGCGGCCTCCCGCCGCTGCGATCTGCCAGGAAGAAGAGGTGGATTTCCTCGTCCTTCACGAACACCCAGCTGTCCTTCAAGGTCCCGGCGGTAGGTCTGTAGTTCATCGTCGTCGCTCCGCGCTTTCGGATCCGAGGGTCCTGTCGAGGGGATTCTACGGCGGACGCGGCGTGGATTCATGGTGCAGCGGTCGATCGGAATCGACGGAAGGCGTCGTCGCGGTCGGGGGCGAAGCGCGTATAATGAACCCCTTCACGTCTTCACCCTTCAAGGAGGTTACCTTTATGGACCGGTCCAAGCTAGAGAACTCCATTGCAGGAAGGCTCATTTTCATGCTGCTCTGCACGACGATTTGCCTGTCGCGCGCGGCGGCCCAAGAGGCGAAACCGACAACACCGTCAAGCCGCCCGACGAGCCGCACAACGGATCTTGAACGAGCGAAAGCACTCGCCGTTGATTTCATACGTTGGTTCGAGCTGCAGTACATCAACAACATGCAGAAGGTGGACGGACGCGACACGGATGTGGCCGACCTCCTCAAGGAGATGAGCAAGGAGAAGGTGATCGATCGTTACACCTCCCTCCGGCGAGAAGACATGGATCTCGCCCTGAAGTACCCCAAGGCCGGGTCTGTCCCCAAGCATGCGCTCGACGCGATGCTGCGGCGCAAACTCCAGAAGGTCCTCGGCAGCATCCGCTCGAGCAAGGAATGGATCGACTACGACGAGAAGGACCTCAAGAGCGGAATCATCGAGGCCTATCGAATCGAGTCCAGGGTCTGGCTCCCCTTCTACCGCAAGCTCGTTCTATCCCCTCTTCCTGCGGACGTGCAGGATTTCCGCGCACTGATTCGTCACCACTACTCGCGGGAGCAATACGCCAAGCTGATCGAGCAGACGCTTGCCGGCGCCAGGCGGTTCTATAGCTCGCTGAAGGAGGGCGTGGCCTGGTACGCCCCTTGGGGTCCGTGGGTGCGCGGCAGCATCGACGAAGCCCTTAAGAAGGACATCGAAATCTGGCGCAAGACGGCGGACCGGATCTACAACGAGAAGAAGTGATCCTGGCCTCGACGTCGCAACGGCCGCTGGGCGTCACGGATGTGCTTGCCCCTCCTTCGGCGCGGGGCTGGTCGTCGCGTCCGGGCCGAACCGGATGTGCTTGCCCGCTCCCGGCGCATGCTCATCGCCGTAGCACAGTCGCGCAATCGCCGTCTGGGCTCCCAACAGTGCGATGAAGCTGAAGACACCGACCAGCAGCGTCTTTCCGAGCAACCGCCCATAGCCTCGAGCTGGTGCGGCGGGTCCGCAGCGGAGGGTCTCCCCCAAGATCAGCACAAGAACCGTGCACACGATGGCGTTGATGATGATCACGCCCTCGGTGATGAGCCGTTGCGGATGGAACGGCGGGATCGCACGCATCAGATTGCCGATCACCATCACCCACAGAAACGTGAGATACAGAAGCTGGGCCCTGCCGACCCAACGATCGGGAATCACGCCGAGCGGGCGGCGATGGTGTCGCACCGCCAGGACCACGAAGGCGATCAGCACGGCCACGTAACCGATCGTGAACCACCAGTACGCATGCAGGCCGTACATCTCGGCCGGCATCGCCTCGTGCTTGATCCACGTCTCCACGTTCTTGACGAGGTTCACGTACGTCAGCCCGATCATGACCAAGCCGACGCAGAAGGCCTCGGTCCACCGGCGCGCCGGGACGCGGGCGGATGAAACGGCGTCTCCTTCCTGCGCGAGCCTGCCGACACGGGCGAGGACGCGTCCGAACGTCAGGAAGAACAACCCCGCAAAATGACCGTTCATCCAGAAGACGAACTTCTTCCACGTCGGATCACCCAGCAGCAGATCCACCTGCGGATTGAGCCCCATGACGCCCTCACGGATGTGACGGTGCAGGCCCACGTGATAGCACATCCCGGCCAGGCCCAGCAGCGCGGCCGTCGCACCGACGATGATCAGAAGCACTCCGATCAGCGTCAGGACGCCAAGGATGAATCGGGTGAATCCGCCGAGAGCGGACCCGGCCTCGTCCTCCGACGCGCGATCATGCAATGACGCGCCCTCTTCGGTCACCGAGGCGGGCGCCTCGCGGAGAAGCCCGATGCGCGACGCGAGCACGCCCATCGCCACCGCGATGCCGATCCCGTTGAACGCCCCGTATGTCTGCTCGAGTACGCTATGCCAGTTGGTCTGCAGGCCGGTCTTGATCCAGAGCAGCTTGATGGCCTGCGCCGTGGGGAACCCCAAGCCGCCGATGAACCCCGCGATCAGCCCCGCTAGAAGGATGGGCCACAATCGATACCGAATGCAGAACACGAACAGCCCCGCCGTCATGCCGACCATGGCCGCCCAGTTGTCGCCGCGTGGCGGCGTCATGCGAAGCCCGAGGACCTCGACCAGGCCGAGGAAACCCGCCCACCATCCGATCGACGCGTACAGCACGAGCCGCGTACCCATGCCGAACCGCCCGCGGACGGCGGCATAGACCAGCACGGCCTCGATGGCCAGCAGCGCGGCGACCCAGTCCGTATCGTGCCAGTACAGCCTGTCCTCATGACGGAAGTCGCCTTGATCCGTCAGGTTCCACCACATGGCGACGTCCTGCAGGAACCACGCGAGGAAGACGGCGATGATCGGCGGGACGAGCTCCGTCAATCGTTCGCGATCCAGGCATGCGGGCACGGCCGTTCCCAGCCCCCCCATCGCGGCCCACACGAAACCGATCACGAACAGATTCGCAAACCCGTAGACCTGCGACGGCAGATGGCCGCTGTGCGTGTACGCGATGACCTGCATATAGGAGATCGTCCCGCCGAACGACCACCCGAGGGCGCCGAAGAACGCGAAGAAGGCGATACGGCGATGCCAGTCCTCCCGGCCGGAGACCAGCACGACGGCCATCGCCGCGAGCGTCCCCGCGATCATGGCACCGTATTCGTGGCCGAAGTTCCCGCGAATGCCCCAGCCGATGCCCAAGGAAAGCGCGCCCAGCAAGACCATCCGACCCGTCAGACCGGCCAACGGGGGCTTCCCTTCGGCGAGCGCAGGAGATGTCGTCTCGGCCATGGTTCGTCGTCCTTTCGGCGGGCTCTGGACGGGCGAGGGACGGATCGGCCGCCCGGTTGTTGACAGTGGGTCGCGGCGAGCGTCAGTATACCGCCTGGTGGTCCCGCAACAAGATCACGGCTATTCCCCGGCCAGAGTGTACCTGATGCGAATCCTCGCCCTCGAACCCTACTATGGTGGCAGCCACCGCGCGTTCCTCGACGGCTGGTCGTCCCGAAGCCGGCACGACTGGACGATCCTCCCCCTGCCGCCCTACAAATGGAAGTGGCGGATGCGGCACGCCGCCGTAACCTTCGCCGATGAGGTTCGCCGGCGCATAAACGCCGGAGAGACCTGGGATCTCCTCTTCTGCTCCGACATGCTGAACTTAGCCGAGTTTCTCGGCCTTGCGCCGAGCGAGGCGCAACTCCTGCCCTCGGTGGCATACTTCCACGAGAACCAGCTCACGTACCCGGTTCAGCATGAAGATGAGCGCGACTACCACTATGTGCTGACGAATATGACGACGGGGCTGGCGGCGACGCAGGTATGGTTCAACTCCGCGTTCCATCGCTTGGAGTTTCTCGATGCGCTGCCGCGGTTTCTCGCTCGCATGCCCGACCATCCGCCTGAAGACGCGGCGGCCCGCATACGGGCCAAGTCGGCCATCCGACCGCCCGGCGTCGACGCGTTCCCGCCCCGCGGCGATCGAGCCGCGGGACCGCTGCGGATCCTCTGGGCCGCCCGGTGGGAGCACGACAAGGACCCGGACACGTTCTTCTCGGCGATCGAGCGCTTGCGCGAACGGGGCGTGGACTTCCGGCTAAACGTCGTCGGCGAACAGTTCCGTCAGTCTCCGCCGGTATTCGATCAAGCCGTGGAGATGTTTCGCGACCACGTCGACCGATGGGGCTACCAGGAGAGCCGCAGCGACTATCAGGCCGCCCTATTCATATCCGACGTCCTCGTCTCGACCGCCCAGCACGAGTTCTTTGGGATCAGCGTCGTGGAGGCCATCGCCGCCGGCGCGTATCCTCTCCTGCCCATCCGCCTCGCGTATCCGGAGATCCTCGGGAGAGACGAAGCACCGCACGCAAACGAGTTCTTCTACGACGGGAGCCCGCAGCAGTTGGCCGAGCGGCTCATGGAATTGGCCGAGCGTGTTGGACAAGGGGACCTATGGCAAGACGACTCGCACCGTGCGCGGCGCAAGGTCAAACGATTCTTCTGGCCAAACCTTGCACCGGAGCTCGACGCCGCCCTGGAGGCCCTTCGTTCCTGAGAGGCTGGCTTGGTCTGCCTCAAGTCTCGGCCGCATCGAGGGCCAAATCGAGGCATCGAACGGAATGCGTCAGCGCGCCGACGGAGAGGAAGTCCACGCCCGTCTCCGCGACGGCCCGAGCGGTATCGAGGTCGATCCCGCCGCTGGCCTCCAGCCGAATGGCGGGATGGGGCCCACGGTCGCGAAGCCGAACCGCTTCCTGCATGTCCTCGAGCGCGAAGTTGTCCAGCAGCACGCGATCCACGCCCGCAACCGCGAGGACGGCTTGGAGCTGGTCGAGGGAATCGACCTCGATCTCGACGAAGTCGAGCGGGGGCTGTCGCGTACGAGCCTTCGCCACGAGCTCGGTCACGACATCGCAAAGCGCTTCGATCGGTACGGCGGCAAGGTGGTTGTCCTTGACCAGCACGGCATCGTGCAGGCCCGCGCGATGATTCGTTCCGCCACCGCAACGCACGGCGTACTTGTCCAGCTCGCGCCACCCGGGAATCGTCTTTCGCGTGTCGAGAACGGTCGCGCCGGTGCCCGAAACGGCGTCCACAAACCGGCGGGCCATGGTCGCCACACCGCACAGTCTTTGGAGGAAGTTCAGCATCGGCCGCTCGATGCGAAGGAGTAGACGCGTCGGCCCGTCGAGCGTCGCAAGCACCCGCCCGCGGTCGATGCGCTCCCCGTCGCTGACGCAGAGCGAGACGGCCAACCCTTCGCCCGCGAAGCGTAGCGCGAATTCGTCGAGCACGGCCAGCCCGGAGAACACGCCCGGTTCGCGGGCCACGAGGTGATAGGTTCCGTGTGCGGCGGCGGGCACCACCAGCTCACTGGTGACGTCTACGCCGCCGCCGTCCTCGGTCAGGGCCCAGTCGACGAGGCGGTCCACGCCTTCCTTTAGACCAGGTTCGATTTCCCCACTCGGCATGCGAACTCCCCGCGACCCCTAGGCCTGCTCAACGGTCTCGCAGGCGCGAACATGCGCCTCACCGATCGGCCACAGTCGTCCGGACCGCTCGGCCGCCGGAAGCACATCGCAGCAGAAGCAAGCAATGAAGCACGGCACGAGGCATCGCGTTCGCGGTCTGGATCCCTGCATCGCAGACTCCCCTTGCCGCCCCGGACCTCTCCTAAGCTGCCTGCAACAAAGATCGAACAGTGTGGCACGGCCGCCCCCGGCCGTGAACTGCCGAAAGCCCCAGCCGAGGGCGGCTGGGCCACAGAAGGCAAGGCTGCTCAACTGTGCAAACACCGTTGCGGACAGCTTAGTGTTTGAAGTGGCGCGTGCCCGTCACGACCATAGCCACGTCGCGTTGGTCCGCGGCTGCAATGACCTCCTGGTCGCGGTTCGCGCCGCCGGGCTGGATGATGGCCGTCGCTCCGGCCTCCATCAGCCAGGTCGGACCGTCGGGCACGGGGAACATCGCATCCGAGGCGGCCACGAAGGTCTTATCCTCGGCGAGATGACCGTGTTCGGTCGCCAGCTCGACGGCGATCTTGGCCGACATCACGCGAGACATCTGGCCCGCGCCGGTGCCGAGCAGCGTTCGGCCCCGCGCCGCGATGATGGTATTGCTCTTGGTGTGCTTGGCCGTCAGCCAGGCGAACCGCAGCCCGACCATCTCCGTCTCCGTGGGCCGGCGCTTCGTCACGACCTTCCATTGCTCCTCGTTCAGGCCGACCAGATCCCTTGCCTGGACCAGCAGACCACCGGCCACCTTCTTGATGTCGAGTTCGGTCGCATCGGCCGGCCCGCCCGGATCACCGACGGCAACCAGCCGACAGTTCGCTCCCCACGTTCGCTTCTCGCTCGGCGTCGTGATGATCTTGAGCGCGTCGTCGTCGAAGGACGGTGCGACCCAGACGTCGAGCTTGAAGAAGGCCGCGCCCGCCGCCTTGCCCCACCTGGAATAGGTGTTCATCGCCATCTCGGCGATCTCGGCCGTCACGGGGAAGTTCATCGCGACGATGCCGCCCGCCGCTGCGACCGGATCGCCCAGGTACGCGATGCGGTAGGCCTCCTCCGGCGTGTCGGCGATGGCCGCGCCGCAGGGGTTCGTATGCTTGATCCACGTCACCACCGGTTTGCCGCCGCCGAGGGCGTGTAGGTCGCGCATGTACTGAAAGGCGGATTCGGCGTCGACATAGTTGTTGAACGACATCGGATTGCCGCCCGGCAGCGCCGCCCGAACGAGTGACGGCTCGGACGTATGCGCCGGCAAGGAATAGACCGCGCCGGGCTGATGGGGATTCTCCCCGTATTTGCACTCGTGCACCTTCTGAGCGGCCATTGTCACCACGTCGGGCCATGCGATGCGTTCTTGCCTCTGGAAGTACGTGCTGACGGCCACATCGTAACGGCACGTCAACTCGAAGGCCTGCCGTGCGAGCGAGAGCCGCGTCGCCTCGCTGATCCCACCCCGCTCGCGCAGCTCGTCGAGGACGAGCTGCTGGTGCTCCGGCTTCGTGAGGATCGCCACGTATTTGTGGTTCTTCGCAGCGGCGCGGACGAGCGTCGGCCCGCCGATGTCGATCATCTCGATGGCTTGCTCGAAGGTGCAATCGGGCTTGGCGATGGCCTGCTCGAACGGGTACAGCCCGCAGACGACGATGTCGATCGGCTCGATGCCGTGTTCCTTCATATCCGCCTGGTGCTCGGCGTCGTCTCGAATCGCGAGGATGCCCCCGTGCACCTTCGGGTGGAGCGTCACCACGCGATGGCCCAGGATGGCGGGCGCACCGGTGAGGTCCTTGACATCACGTACCTGGATCCCGGCCTCCGAGAGGACCCTGGCGGTCCCGCCGCTGCTGATGATCCGAACGCCGAACTCCTCCGAGAGGCTCCGCGCGAAGGCATCGATTCCCTTCTTGTCGAACACGCTGATCAGCGCGCTAAGCGGCTTGAGGTCGCCCATTCCCGCTGCTCCACATTCCGATGATGTCGTCTCGTAAAGATAGACGGGCAGCGCGGGCGCTTGTCGGCCCGTGCTGCCGCGTCGGATTCCCAAAGGGCGATGGCCCGAACCGAAGGCCTATTCGAGCGTCACCGTCACGATCGCGGAGAACTCGACGGTGGCGTCCTTGGCCTCCTCCTTGGGCTTGACTTCCTTGATGATCTTGTTGTCCTTGTCGAGGACCTTGAAGCTCGGCACCTGAAGCGGATCGCCGTTCTTGTCGTAGACGACGAACTCGATCTCGTAGAGGCCGGGCTCCGCCTCCATCGGCGGCGTGCCGGTGACGGTGAAGATGTTGTCACCCTTCTTGGCGTCGCCCTGCGTGCCGTCGTCCTTGAGCTCCATGGTGAACTCCGGAGCGACAATGGGCACCGCGCTGACCCAGCCGACCTTCTCCATCTCGCCCGTCAGCTTGCATTGGGCCGTGAACTTCTGGCCGATCTTGACGGGATCCGGCTCCATGTTCTGCTGGATCGTCCAACTGACGGGCTGCTCGCATCCGACCAGCGCGAACACCACCATCACCACTCCCACTCGAGCTAGCTTTGCCAACATCATTGTGCCTCCTCTTAGCGAACAAACGTGACCGCGCAGACCCGTTCGCACGGCTGAAATGCCCCGACACCTTAGCCGAGTTCCCCGGCTAGGTCAAACCCAAAGGCCGCAAACCGCCGGAATTCGACAAGAAGCTACACCCCCGCCTCCCTAACGGACGAATCCGTATCCGCTCCTCAGCGATCACGACGAAGTGTCCCGGCGCCTTCCTTTGGATGACCTGCCAGACCTCCTCCATACGCCGAATTCGTTCATCGATGGAGGGGTTTCCAAGACGAAGGAGGATGACTTCTGGACACACCAGCCCACGTCGGAAGACCAGTTCGCCAAAGTCCTTGTCGTCGGAGACGAGGATTCTCCTCTCGCGTTCCGCCAGAGCCAGCAGTCGTTCATCAGAAAGTCCAGGAGACAACTCAGCCGCGTAAGCAACATCCTGCCCCCGTGACCTGAGCCAGGATACGAAATCGGTGTGAATATTCTCGTCGATGAGGAATCGCACCGATCGACACTCACTCGGGAATCACCTGCTCGAGACTAATCACGGCAGCCGCGTAAGACATCGCGGCACGGATATGGTCCGGCGTCAGCCTTGAATGTCCTTTGAGCAGCTCTTGCTCAGTCACTCCTCGCCCAAGCTCCGTTAAGACATGCTCCACGGTGATACGCGTTCCCCGAAAGACCGGTTTACCCAACATAACCTCGGAGTGTTCTTCGATGAGATCTTCCCATTGCATGGTTCACCACCCCTCTGGCCCGGCCTCTGTGATTTCCTAATCGGACCTGGAGAGCCTCACACCCATATCCTACCGCTGAAACGACTTCGGCGAAAGCCTTTCCGCTCGGAGTCTACGCTTTGCCCAGCGTCCCGGTTGCCCGAGGTCCTCCTCCGGTGTTTGTGGCGCGCGGCCCTGTGGCGATGTCCTTGCCGTGGTACACCGAGTCGTAGCTTGGGGAGCCACAGCTCGAGACCCGGGGCCTTCAAGACCCCAGGCCCATACTCTGTCGCAACCGG
Source organism: uncultured Planctomycetales bacterium (assembly GCA_964550865.1). Classification (GTDB taxonomy): domain Bacteria; phylum Planctomycetota; class Phycisphaerae; order UBA1845; family JAFGLZ01; genus JAFGLZ01. The sequence goes on along the minus strand of CAZKCX010000002.1, from coordinate 3,955 downwards.
CCGTGCTTGATCGGCGCGCCGCTCTCGCCGATACTCGCGTGTCATACGCGTGCATCGTACGAAGCCACGGACCGCAAGGAGATGTTCCCATGAAGGCCTCACGGGTACCCTCACCCCTTCTGCTGTGCTGCTTCGCCTCCGTGCTCTGGGCGGCGGATCAAACCGCAGGCCCGTCCCGCAAGGCGGCCAGCTCGTTGTTCCCCGCCGATCTGGTCGCCAACGCCCGCGCGAACGCCGCCAAGTACGATTGGGCCAAGGAGGTCAGCGTCCGCATCGTCGCCGCGGCCAAGCCGTATACCCAATACTCCGACGACGAACTGTGGTCCATGATGTTCGGCGCGACCATCGAGCGTTCGTGGATGGTCTGGTCGAACGGCCACTGCCCGGCCTGCGGCAAGGGCGTGCCGATGTACAACTGGGAAATCGACGCGCTAAGGCGTCCCTGGAAGGTCCGCTGCCCCCACTGCAAGGAGCTCTTCCCGAAGAACGACTTCCATGCCTTCTACACGTCGGGCTTGGACGAGCACGGCGTGTTCGATCCCGAGCGCGCCGATCGCAAGCTCCTCTTCAACACCGAGCACCCCGATCCGAGTGACCCGAAGCACCGCTTCGGCGTCGACGACGGGACGGGCTACGTCGAGGGCAACAAGCGCTGGCGCTTCATCGGCTGCTATTTGATCTACGGCCACTGGAAGCAGCTTGTCGTCGGCGGCATCAGCAAGCTCGCCGACGCCTACGTCGTCACCGGCGACCCGAACTATGCCCACAAGGCCGGCATCCTCCTCGATCGCGTGGCCGATCTGTATCCCGCCCACGACTTCGGCAAGCAGGGGTGGGTCTACGAGCGACGCGGGGACCGCGGCTACGTCTCCACCTGGCACGACGCCTGCGAGGAATTCCGAGCGATCACGCTGGCATACGACATGGTCTTCGACGCCCTCAAGAAGGACCAATCGCTCGTGCGGTTCCTGTCGGCCAAGGCCAAGGAGGTCAAGCTCCGGAACCCAAAGACCTCCTTCGCCGACATTCAACGCAACATCGAGAACGGCATCCTCCGGGACACGATCAAGAACCGTGGGAAGATCCAATCGAACTACCCGCGGACCGACGTCGCACTGCTCGTGGCCAAGGCGGTGCTCGCTTGGCCGCACAACCGCGCGGAGATCAACGGCCTGCTGGACGGCATCCTGAAGAAGGCAACGGCCGTCGACGGCATGACCGGCGAGAAAGGCCTCAGCGGCTATAGCGTCATCGGACCCCGGGCGGTGTCGGAGCTCCTCGGTCGCCTGGCACGTCTCGAACGGACCTTTCTGGCGGATGTCTACAAGCGTCACCCTAGGCTTCACGACATGTTCCGGTTCCACATCGACATGCAGTGCCTCGGCGAGTACTACCCGCGCGTGGGCGATACGGGGCACTTCGCCTGCAAGTACCCGGACTACCTCGGCGTCAGCCTCGACAAACCCGGCTCCCTCTCGCCGTCCGGCTGGACGTTCCTGTGGCGGATGTTCCAGCTCACCAGGGATCCTGCCTTCGTGCAGATCGTCTATCGGGAAAACGGCGACAAGGTCGAAGGCCTGCCGTACGACATCCTCATCGCCGATCCGCAGGCGATGCAGGAGGGAGTCGCCAAGGTCGTCGCCGAGCACGGACCGAGACCGAAGCTCGACAGCGTCAACAAGCGGGAATGGCGAATCGCCGTGCTTCGCACCGGCCGGAAGCCGCATCGCCGCGCCGCCTGGGTCGATTACGACTCCCACGGCGGACATAGCCATTACGACGGGCTGAACGTCGGCCTCTTCGCCAAGGGCCTCGATCTCATGCCCGACTACGGCTACCCGCCCGTGCAGTTCGGCGGGTGGGGAAGTCCGCGGGCACGTTGGTATACCCGGACGGCCGCCCACAACACGGTCGTGGTCGACGGGCAGGATCAGGCGCGGACCGTCGGGGCATGCACGCTCTGGGCCATCGGCGATCGCTTCCGCGCGATCCGCACCTCCGGTCCGAAGATGTACAAGGTCGCCAAGCAGTACGAGCGGACCGTCGCCGTCGTGGACGTATCCGAGGCCGACTCCTACCTGCTCGACGTCTTCCGCGTGGTCGGAGGCACGGACCACGCACGATTCATGACGGGGCATTTCGGCACGGTCTCTACGCCCGACCTGGATCTGAAGCCCTCCCCCGACTATGGCCACAACACGGAAATGCGAAACTTCAGGACCGATCCATCCCCCAACCCCGGGTGGACGGCCGATTGGAAGGTCAAGGACTTGCTCGGCTTTCTGCCGGAGGGCAGCGACGTGCATCTTCGGCTGACGGAGCTCACGCACGGCGCGTCGGCATCGCTCTGCGACGCCTGGATCGTCGCCGGCATCTACAACTCGGCCCAGGAGCTGTGGGTGCCTCGTGTCCTGGTCCGACGTCGGGCGAAGCAGGCCCCCCTCGCCTCGACCTTCGTTTCCGTGATCGAGCCGTACGAGAAGGCCTCGAACCTCGCTGGGATCCGACGTCTGTCGCTCAAGACAGAGGACGGGCAGACGTTCGCGGAGAACCACGTCGCTGTCGAGGTGTGTCTCGCGGACGGTCGCCGCGACGTCCTCCTGGCGATGGACACGGAGAACCCGCTCGCCCGAACGCCCGCGTGGACGGCCGATGCGGTCGTCGTGCAACCCGATTCGAAGCTGCGCTTCCAAGGGGAACTGCTCTTGGCGCGACTCGGCAAGGGCGGCCGACCCGTTCGCCTTGCCGCCTGCAAACCCAGGCGCGTTGAGGTTGTGGGGCAAACGATCCGCCCTCCGCCAAAGACGGAATACGTCGAGATCACGTGGGACGCGGCGGGCAAGGCCTCCGTCGTGCGAGCCGTCCCCGCGGGAAGCGTGATCGAGATTAACGCCGAACCTCGATAACCGTCGGACTTGTTGAGGACCCTCGGACGCGAAGGAAGGGCGGATTCCATGACCGATGACGGCACGATTCGGCCGGTCCACGAAGACGACTGGCCGGCCATCAAGGACATCGTCGAGCAGATCTGGGACATCGGCCTGTCGTACTGGCGCGAGCAGACGTACGGCTATCAGATCGGCGGCAAGCCGTGGCAGCACCACAAGACGTCGGAGATCTACGCCGAGCTCTTCGCCCAGCCGGGCAACAGCTACGTCACCGAGGTGAACGGCCAGGTCATCGGCTTCTGTTGTCTCTTGATGGACCCGAGCACCGGCATCGGCGAGGTCGGCCATAACGGCGTGCGACCCGACTGCCGCGGCAAGGGATACGGCACGCGACAGCTGGAGTTCATCTTGGACGAGATGCGGCGGCGCGGCATGAAGATCGCCGAGGTCCAGACGGCCACCAATGAGAAACATGCCCCGGCCAGACGCATGTACGAGCGGGCCGGCTTCCAACCCATCATCGGTTTTCAACGATACTGGATGAGGCTGGAGGAGTAGAAGACGCAGGTCCCAACGTACTCATGCCTTCTTCCTTAGGATCCGTAGCTGACGCGGGCCGATCCTCCACTCCCTTGCCGCGGTCTCTTTCGGCCCCGTAACCGAGACGAACTCGTCCTGCGTGGCAACCGTGGCCGGACTGCGGCCGTAGTTCGCCAGCGCCAGGAACAAATCGCGATTCGCGAAGGCCGAGGCGACGACGTCCTCAGGCAGCGGCTGCGTGAACAGATCGCCCTTGTTGATCTCCAGGTATGCCCAGGTCCCCTCCTCGACCATCGGCAGATACTGCTCAAGCCACTTGCGATGCGTGGGCCTGGCCTCGGGCCTTCCAGGACACGAGTCCCACCAGCCGTACGTATGCGGGCCGTTCGGATGCTCCCGATAATGCTTCCAGATCGCCCGGCAGTGCCGGGTCCAGAAGCACCGCTCCTCGGGGGGATACTCGATCCCCGGGATCATCGCGCGCTCGCCCGTGAAGGGCCTCCCCGCGAGCAGCATCGGGAACTGCA
>CAZKCX010000001.1:0-48436 GCA_964550865.1 uncultured Planctomycetales bacterium | reverse complement strand
CTCGCTGGCCGCGACGATCACCGCGCTCGTGCTCGCCTCGGCGGTCGCCGTCACCAGATCGCTCTCGGCCACCCGCCCGGACTTCCGGAACGTCGTGCTGATCGCTTGAGCGGTGTAGTACGGATTGGCGAAATCCAGGCGGAAGACGGCGATCTTGCGGACGCCCGCGCCCTCTTCCGCGGCCTCGGCGTCGATCTTCTTGATGAGCGCCTCCAGCTCGTCGAGCTTCTCCTTCCGCGCCGTGATGATCAGCGATCCCGCCGACGGACTCACCGTCACGCGGACGTTGCCCATGAGCGTCGGGTCGTATCGCCTGCGGCGCCCCGGCTTGCGCAGGAACTCCTCGAGGATCGTCTGCGCCTCTTCCGGCGCAATGTTCACCAGCCGGATCGACCGGACGGCGGTATCGGCCGCGCCGACGTCCATCTCCTGCACGGCCTCGGCGATCTTCTTGTACTCCGCCTCGCTGGCCATCACCATGATCTTGTTCGTGCCCTCCGGGCTGACGAGGGAGACCGGCGTCTGGCCGCCTCGCGATCGGCGGCGACCGCGGACGAACATGTCCTCGAGCGCGTCGGCGATGTCGGCCGCCTCGGCGTTCTTGACCTCCAGCACGTGCATCTTCTTTCCCGTCGTGCCTTCCTGGTCCACGTCCTTGACCAGTTGCTCGATCAACTCCATGTTGTCCGGCGAGGCCGAGACGATCAGCGAGCCCGTCGAGTACTCCGCCGTCGCGAAGACCTCCTGGCTGGGGCTCCGCCGCCCACCTCGGGTACGGAACGCCTGGGAGATCATCTGGGCCATCCCGTACGGATCGGCCCACTCGAGCTGGAAGATCCGCAGCTTGCGACGTTCCAGCAGGTCGCTCGGGACGTCCAACGTCTTGACGAGCTTCTCGACCTCGGTAAGGTCCTTCGCCTTCGCCGAAACGATCACGGAATTCGTCCGCTCGTCCGCCGTCACGATCACCGGCAGGATCCCGCGTCGCGTCCGGCCCCGCGTCTGGGAGAACATCTGCGTGAGTTGACGGGCCACTTCCGTCGCGTCGGCGTGCTCGAGCTTGACCTGCTTGGTCTCGCGCTTCGTGGCGGTCTCGACGTCCAGCTGCTCGATGATCGCGTCGACCTCCTTCATGTTCTCGGCGCTGGCCGTCACGATCAGGCTGCCTGTGGTGTACTCCGGCACGGCGTCCACGCGATCCCGAAGGCCCACGCGACTGCGACGACTCCGCCGCCCATCCTCAAACGCCTGGCGGATCGCCGACGCCGTCGAGCCCGGATCGGCGTACTCGAGCTGGATCACCTTGGTTTTGCGGGCGCTCCGGCCGGCGACGTCCTCGCGATCCATCTTCGCAACGAGTCCCTGGATGACCTCCAGATTCTCCTCGTTGGCCTGGATGAGGAGGGAGTTGGTGTCGGGCTCCGCGACGATCAGGACGAAGTCGTTGGGGTTCGCCTTGCCCCGCCGTCGGCGCTCCTTCTGCGAGAAGTACTCCGTCAGGATCTGGGCGACGTCGTCGGCCTTGGCGTGCTCCAGCGCGAGCGTGACGTCCTTGATCTTCTTGTTCTTGCTGAAGTCCTCGAGCTTATCGATGATCTCCTTCTTGATCATCTTGTGCAGCTTCTCGGTGGTGCGGACGATCACGGTGTTGGTGATGCTGTCGTACTCCGCCTGTGGGGGTTCCATCCCTGTCTTCTTGAGGTACCGGCTGCCACGTCCGCTCGAGTACAGACGGGTGATCGCCTGAGCGACCTGTGAGGCATCCGCCTGTTGGAGCTGATAGAGCACGGTCACCTGCTCGGTCACACCGCGCGGCTCGACGTCCAGCTGGGAGAGGATCTTCTCGACGATCAGGAACGTCGTCTCGCCGCCCGTGACCACCAGCGAATTCGTCCGCGGATCGGGAACGGCCGCGAAGACGTCCATCTTCATGTTTCGCTTTCCCTGCTGGCGAAGCTGGGCGAAGACCTGCATCGTCATCTGGGTGAGCGCCTGATGGACCTCGGTCGCCATCGCGTGCTCGAGCGGGAACACGCGGAAGTCGATGTCGACCGACTCCACATCCAGCGCCTTGACCATCTCCATGATCTGCTCGCGCATGGTCTCCGGCGCGCGGACCACCAGGGTATTGCTCGCGTTGTCGCCGAAGAACGACACCTGCTGGCTCTTGCGCGCCTTCCGCGTCTCGAACATGGCCTGCAGCTTCGGGGCAATCACCTCGGCGTCGGCGTTCGTCAGCTCGATGCGGAAGGGTTTGCCCATCTCAGATGCCTGCGAGTCGAGCTCCTTGACTCGCGCGATCACCTCGGCGCGGAGGTCCCTCGGGCCGCGGACGAAGATCGTGTTGCTCGCCGCGTCGGCGGTGATCGTCAGCAATCCACCGGCCGCGCTGCCCTTGCCGGCCGCCGCACGACGGCTGTACAGGGACGTCATCGACTTGGCGACCTGCGTGGCGTCCGCCGCATCGAGCGTGAGCGTCTCGATCTCGATGCCGCCCGCCTCGGTCTCGAGCGTGTCGATGAAGTCCTCGATCTCCTTCATCACCTCGTCCGGCGCCATGCAGATCAACGTATTCGTCGAGGCGTTGGACGTGATCGTCACCTGATCGCTTGTAAACGCCACGCCACCCGTCGCACCTTGCAGCTGCTGGATCTGCTGCTGGAGGGCCTTGATGGCCTTGTTCTGATCCTTCGGGATCGCCGGCAGCTTCGGCCGTCGGGTCTCGAGCTTCAGAACGGCCTTGAGGCTCTGCTCGACCTCCTGGGCGTCCAGGTTCACCAAGTGGAAGTACCGGATATCCCCCGGCGGCAGGCCCGGCACGTCCATCTTCGCCAACAGCTCGAGGGCCTCCTCGATCGTCTCGGGATGGCCCCGAATCACGAGATAGCCCGTACGGGAATCCGGCACGATGCGGAGCCCCGCCGCCGCGGCGGCTGCCCCTTGGCTTCGCATCATCTCGCGGAGATTCGACATCATCCGCTCTTCCTCGTCCGGTTCTTTCTTCTCCTCCTTCTTGCCCTTCTGCGCGGTCCGCTTGGGAGGAACAACCCGCTTGCGCCGCTCGTTGAACACCCGTTCCAACAGCGCCGCCGCTACGTTCACGTCGATGTACTCGGGCTGATAGACCCGGATCTCGGTCTCCTTGCCGGCCGGCGGCTCGATCTCCCACTGGAGCGTACCGATCAACTCCTCGATCTCCGCCACCTTGCGGTCGGGACCCTTAACCTGAATGGTGCCCGTCTTCGCGTCGATGATGACCTCAACCGGCGGCTGCCTTCGCTGCCTTGGCTCATCGCCCCGAGTTCGCCGCATCCCGAGGCCAAGGGACTCGGCGTCCGAGGACTCGCGCCTCGGCGCTACGGGTTCCGTGGCCTCTGCCGTGGCGGCCTTTTTCGCAGCCTCCGAGCCGCCCGCCTTCGAAGGTGCCGCCTCCGTCTTGGCCGCCTTTGCCTCGGGATCCTTCTTGGCGCTGGCGGGCTTGGTCTTCGCTGGGGCGGTCTTGGCGTTCGACTTCGCGGCCGGCTTGCGCGACGACCGCTGCTTTGCTTTCGGTTCAGACTTGTCGGGCGTGGCCACCTGGATGGCCTTCGGCGGCGCCGTCGTCGCCTGCCTGACGACCGGCTCGGCGGTCGACTTGCTCGGCTTGGACTTGCCTAGGATCTTCTTGGTGTCGGCCGCGGACGGCGAGTCGGCCTTCTTCGGCGCACTCTTGGCCTTGGGATCCTGCTTCCTCTCGGCGGCGGCTTTCGCCGCATCGGCCCTGGCCTTGCCCGACGACTTCGCCTTGGGATCTTGCTTCTTCGTCGCCGGCGGAGACTTGGGTTTGGCCTTGGCCTTCACCGTCGCCGCGTTCTTGACCGCTGCGGTGGTCGGCGCCTTCTTCTTGCGGATCTTCAGCGTCTTGGTCCGCTGTGTGGTCACGGGCTTCGTCGTTGTGGCCTTGGCCGAGCAAACGATGCCACTTAACTCCGCCCGCAACTCCGCGAGTACGCTCGGCGGCTCGAACCGCGAACCGCCCTTCTTCGTCTTGGGCTTGCGATAGAGTTTCTTGGATCGCGTGCGCCCCCCTTCCTTCTCCGAAAAGTTCGGGTCCTTTGCCTGCTGGCGAAGCTCCATCGCGTGCTTGATCGTGATCTCCTTGACCAGCTCGCCGACGGGCTCCTCGCCCACGAGCGTCACCTTGTTCGGATCGGCCAATCCCCAGGCACCGAGCTGGCGTTTGAGATCCTCCGCCCTGAGCATGCCCAGGTCCAACGTCCGCGTGACGGGCGGCTTCTTGGCGTTCTTGTCCTCGAAGAACTGGACCAACTCCTTGACGTACTTCACCTGGTCGGGCTTGCCGCTGACCATTAGCACCGACGAGTCATTCCAGAGGGTCTCGAGCGTTGGTCCCTTTTCACCAAACCGCTTCTCCACGAGGGATTCGATGTCATAAAGCAGATCGTACGCGTCGGAGTACTCCAGCGTGATGAACTCGAACGGCTTTCGCTCGATAAGGGTCTTCTCACCGGTCACCGGGTCGATCTCGTAGGCGGGCTCCTCGAACGCGTCGATCACGGCCTTGGCCATCGTCTGCTGCTTGGCCGTGCCCGCCACGAAGACCGCGTTCATCATGTAGTTGCTCGTGACCTGGACGGGCGCGCGGCGGCCTCGCGCGCCGCTTGCCGCCGTGACCATCTGCTGGACGACGGTGGCGACCTCCTCGGCGTCCGACTCCTCCAAACGATAGAGCTGGAACTGCACGCCGCCGGCGACGGCCTTCTCCTCGATCTCCGCGACCAGTTCCTTGACGCGATCCAGCTCGCGCGGCAGGCCCTTGAGGATGAGGGTATTGCTGGCCGCATCGGGCACGATCGTGACCGCGAGTCCGGTGTATTCTCGACTGCTGCCCTTCTTCGGCCGGCGCCGGCGCCCCCCTTCGTCGTCGCGCAGAATCTGGTCGAGCACCTGGGCGACCTGTGTGGCGTCGGCCTTGTCGAGGTCGACGATCTCCACCGTCTCCCCCGTCCACGCCGGGTCCTCGACGTCGAGCTCCTTGATCAACTCCTCGGCCATCGTGACGATCTGGCTCTGCGCGGTAATGATCAGGCGGTTGTTCCGGACGTCCGGCAACACCTGAAGCTCCCCGCCGCGACGCTTCCGCTGGCCCTGCCGAAGCTCCAGCTCCTGCGCCTTGGCCTGGAGCATCGGCTGGATGATGCCGACGATCTCCCGCGCGCGGGCGATCTCCAACGGGATGAACTTCGTCACCGTCTCGGCGAATTCCTCGACGTCCAGCTCCTGGATCCACCGCTTGATCTCGACCATCTTCTTGGCCGGCGCCTGGGCGATGATGTTTGTGCCCATCACGTTCAACCGGACGTCGCTCTCCTGCCGACGGCCGCGGCTCTTGAGCGGCGTGAACATCTGCTGGATCACGCTGACGAGCTGGCTCGGGTTGGCAAACTTGATCTCGATCTTCTCTTCCTGCACGCCTTCCAGCTCGGCGGCCTCGTCCATCTCCTGGGCGAGCTTCTCGATCTCCTTGAAGTCCGCATCACTGGCCGCCACGAAGAGCCGATTCGTCATCTCCTCGGCCACCACGTACACCGGTGTCGTCGAGGACGAGTACGACTGGCGCATCTGGCTCCGTCGGCTGAACATCGTCTGGAGCGTACTGGCGACGTAGCTGGCCTCCGCCTTCTTGAGCTCGATCGTCCGGACCTGTCCCTTCAGCGCCATGGCCTCGGTGTCCAGCTCCTGGATCAGCTCCATGGCGATCTGCGTCTCGGCCTCGGCGGCCATGATCAACAGCCGGTTCATGCGCGGCTCGGGGGTGATCGTGACCTCCGGCTGGACGTACCGACCGCGACGGCTTCGCGCCTTCTCGACGATTAAGGGGCGCAACATGTTCGCCAGGTAGTTCGCGTCGGTGTGCTTGACCTCGACCATCGTGAGCCTGCGGCTTCGCTTGGCCGCGCCCTCGCGCTTCTTGTCGATCAACTCCTCGATGTCCTTCATCAGCGACTTCGGTGCAGAGACCATCAACTCGTTGTTCTGCGGATCCGGGATGAAGAGCGTGTTGCCGCGCTGCCGCCGCGCATCCTGCGCGAAGACCTGGTTGAGCATCGAGATGAGCGAGTTCAGATCGACGTCGGGCAGCTCAAAGGTCTTGATCTCGAGCTTGGCGCGCTCTTCGGTATCGACCGACTTGACGAATTGTTCGATCTCGTCGAGCCGGTCCTTCGGGCCATTTAGGATGATGTCGGCCCCGCTCATCACCATGAACGTCTCGATGAACTCTTGGCGCTGGCCGGTCCGTCGACGCTGCTGAAGGAACAGCGTCTGGATCATGCCGTACAGCTCGTTCGCGCGGATGAACTTCGGCTGGAGGATCCGCCGCTCGATCTTGGTCTCCTCCGCGCGCTCGTCCAGCTCCATGACGAACTTCTCGATGTCCTCGTAGTCGCGGGGCGAGGCCCAGATCAGCAGGCGGTTGCTCATCTGATCGGCCAGCACGCGGATGGGCGCGACGACGGTTCCGGTCCGACCCCGACGACGCCGGCGAAGCTCCTCCTGCGTGAACATGTTCTGGACCATGGACGCGGCCCAACTGCAGTCGGCGTTTTCCAGCTCGATCGAGTAGACCTGCTGCTCGGGCTCGACGCCCTCGACGTCCAGCTCGGCGAGCATGTCCTCGACGACCTTCATCTCCTCGTCACCGGCGTACACGAAGAGGCGGTTGAGCACCTGGTCGGGCAGAATCGTCAGCTCCGCGTTGCCCCGACGTCCGCGAACGCGTGTCGTGACGAGCTGGCTGAGCTGGCTATAGATGTTGCTCGCCTTGGCGAACTTCAGCGGGAAGACCTTGAACTGCTGACGGACGGCCTCAAGGTTCTCCTTTAGATCGTTCATCGTCTGCTCGATCTTCTCGAACCGGAACTCCGGGGCCGAGACGATGAGCATCTCCATCCGCGTGTCCGCATAGAAGCTGCCCTTGTTCTGCATCGTCTGTTGCAGCAGGCTCGCGAGCTGGCGGACGTCCACGTCCTTGACGCGGTAGGTCCGCACGACGGGCTGGTTCTCGTCCTCGACATCGAGCGTCTTCACCAGCTCGAGCAGTTCGGGCATCTTGTCCTTGGGCGCTTCCAGGTAGAAGCTGCTGCCGCTGGCGGGGATCGCCCGGATGTCCGGCACGTCCTTCTGACGCACCCCCCGCCGCCGCGGGGGATTGTAGATGGCATTGATCGTGGCCATCAGCTGGTTCTGGCTGATGAACTTCGGCGTGATCAGCTCGCGGACCTTGTCCTTCTTCGTGTAGGCGGCCTCGCGCTCCATGACGAACTTCTGGATGTCCTGGAAGTCCTCCTCGGCGCAGGTAATCAGGAGGGAGTTGGTCATGTCCTCGGGGACGACGCGGATCGGGATCAGGTCCTGGGCCGAATCGCCGCGCTGGACGCGCCGGCGCTTGAGCTCCTCCGGCGTGAAGACCTGCTGGATCTTGCTGGCCATATAGCTGCAATCCAGACGATCCAACTCGATCGTGAAGAGCTGGGCCTCCTTGATCATCCCCGGGATGTCCAGCTTCCCGAGCATCTCCTTGACCAGCTCCATCTCCTCCTGGGCGGCATAGACGAACAACCGCCCGTTGCTGTCGTCCGGAATCATCGAGAGCTGAAGGCTTTGGCCGCGTCGACTCCGCCGCTCACTCATGCGAATGCTGACCAGCTGACTGAGCGTGCTGTAGACCGAGCTCGGCCGCGCGTGCTCGAGCTCGATGATCTCGAACTGCTGGCGGGTCTCCTCGAAGTCCTTCTGGAGCTTGGTCATCATCTCCTCGATCTCGGGGAACTGGAACTCCCGAGCGCTGACGATGACCATGCCCATTCGCGGGTCCGCGATGAAGCTTCCCTTGTTCTGCATCGTGGTCTGGAGCAGCCGCGTGAGCTGCCGCACGTCGACGTCCTTGAGCTTGTAGGTACGGACGACGGGCCGGTTCTGGTCTTCGACGTCGAGCTTGGCGATCAGCTCCTTCAGCTCTTCCATCTTGTCCTTCGGCGCCTCCAGGAAGAAGCTGCTGCCACTGGCCGGGATTGCGCGGATCTCCGTATAGCGCTTCTGGCGCTCCCCGCGACGACGCGGCGGGTTGTAGATCGCGTTCACCGTGGCCATCAGCTGGCTTTCCGTCACGTACTTCGGCGTGATCAGCTCGAGGGCCTTCTCCTTCTCCCGATACGCGTCCTCTTGCCGGGCGACGAAGAGCTCGATCTCGCGGAAGTCCTCCTCCGCGCAGGTAACCAGCAGCGTGTTCGTCGTCGGCTCGGGCACGACGCGGATCGGGATGGCGTCCTGCGAGGACATGCCGCGACGGACGCGACGGCGCTTGAGCTCCTCGGGTGTGAAGACCTGCTGGATCACGCTGGCCATGTATTCGCAGTCGGTCCGTTCCAGGGGCAGCGTCCGCAGGACGGCCTCTTGGCTGAGGCCGGGTACGTCGAGCTCTTCCAACATCGACTCAACGAGGGCCATCTCCTCCGGCCCGGCGTAGACGAACAGCCGGTTGTTGCTCCGATCGGCCATCAGCGAAAGCCGCAGGTCTTCCCCGCGGTAGCGGGTGCGACGGCTCAGGCGCATGCTGATGAGGGATCGTAGTTGGCCATCGATGGCGTTGGGCTGGGCATGCTTGAGCGTGAAGACACGGAACTGGGCCTCCTCCTCCTCGATGTCGGCCTTGAGCTGCTCCATCGCCTTTTCGATGCGGTCGAACTGGTGCTTCGGCGCGCTGACGATCAGCGCCCCGCGGCGGGGATCCGGCATGTACGACCCGATGTTCCCCGTGGTCATGCTCAGCGCCTGAGCGAGCTGGCGGACATCCACGTCACCCATCTTGAACGTCTTGACGATGGGGGCGTTCTCGCCTTCAGTGTCCATCTCCTCAATGAGCTTCTGGACCTCGGAAAGCTTGTCCTTCGGCGCCTCCAGGAAGAAGCTGTACGCACCGGCTGGGATGATGCGAATCCGTTGGGTCTGATGCCGCACATCGCGCCGGTGGGTCCGCGCGTAGAACAGGCTGTCGATGAGGCTCTGGATCTGGCTGACGCTGACGTACTTGGGCGTGATCTTGACGCGCTCCAGGCCCTTGGTGGCGTACTCCTCGTCGATCTTCTTGGCGAGCTTCTCGATCTCCTCGTAATCCTCCTGGTCGGCGCTGACGAGGATGCTGTTGGTGACGCGCTCCGGCCAGATGCGGACCTCGCGGATGGAGTACGAATCCCGGCGGCGCCGGCTCCCCCGCTTTTGCTCGAACATCTGCTCGACCGTCTGGGCGACCTCGCCGGCGTCGGCGTACTCGATCTGGATCCACTTGACCCGATCGCCCTCGTCCGGAAGCTCGATGTCGATCTGCTTGATCATCTCCTCGACTTGCTTCATCACCTCGTCGGGGGCGAAGACGACGACCTTGTTCTGCCGCGACTCGTACGATATCTGGAGTTGGTTGACGGCCCGCCGTCCGCGCGTGCGGCGAAGCTTCTCGCGGAGCAGATCGTTCAGCACCCCGACGACGTAATCCGCCCGCGTGAACTGCAGGTCGAACATCTGCATCTTGGAGGTCATCTTCTGAACGTTTTCCTCGTACTCCTTGATGACCTCCTCGATTTCCTTCATCCGGGTCTCGGGAGCGAGCACCATGAGCATGTCGGCGTCGGTGTTCGGGATGAAGCTCCAGCCGGGCTCATTTCGTCGTCTTTCCTTGTAGCCGAAGATCGTGCTCAGCGTGCTGGCCAGCTCGCTGACGTTCGTCTGCGGCAGGTAGAACGTCTGGATCTTCAGGCCTGTGGCGTCGGGCTCGTCGTAGGAGTCGATGAACTCCTGAATCTCTTTCAGCTTGACCTTCGGCGCCCGGACGATCACGCCGCCGCTCACCGTCGAGATCATCACTTCCTTCTGACGGCGTCGGCCCGGCGGGACGAAGAGCGCCTCGACCATGCTGGTCACCTCGCTGGGCGTGGCGTAGTCCAGCTTGATGAGGATGGGCTTGTTGGGGTTCTCGATCGCCTTCTGGTCGATGTCCTGGGCGATGGTCTCTATGAGCTCGTACTCCTTGCCGTACGCCCCGGCCACCAGCACGGTATTCGTGATTGTCTCAGGCCAGATCCGAATCGGCGGGCGGTTCTCTTGCGAGCGGCGCGGCGGCTGCGAGGCCTCCCAGATCTGGTTGATGGTGCTCGCGGCCGACGACGCGTCGATGTTCTCCATCGGGATCCACTTGACCACCTGAAAGTCGATGTCCGACGCGCGCGTCGTCGCGCCCGGCATCTTCACGTCGATCGTCGCCAGGATCGCCTTGGCCTTCTCCATGACATCCGGTGGGGCGAAGACCACGACCCTATTCAACCGATCCTCCACGCCGATGCTCAACCGACTGCCCAGCCGGGCCGCCCGATCGCCCAGTTCCTTCCGCAGCAGGCTCTCCAACGTCGAGGCCGCATAGGTCGCGCGGGTGTACTTGACCTCGATCATCTCCCGCTTGCTGGGCTCCTTCTCGGCCTCGGCCTTCTTGAAGTCCTCGACGACCTTCTCGATGTCCGGCAGACGGGACGTCCAACACGTGACCGTCACCGTCTCGTTCGGTGGATCGACGGCGAAGCCCGGGCGCGGTTCATCGCGCTGGAGATCCGTCTTGCTGAAGACCTCGCTCAGCGTGGTGTACAGCGTCTGGACGTCCATGCCCTTGAGGTGGTAGCGTTTGACGGTCAGCTTGGTCTCGCCCGGGTCGTCGAGCCTCTCGATGAATTCGAGGATGTCCTTCATCCGCGACTGGGGCGCGCGGACCATCAGGCCGTCCCGCATGGGGATGAAGGAAATGCTCTCGGTGGCCTTGCTCCGTCGCGCACCCGGACGCTGGCCCGCCCGCGGCAGGAACATCTCCTGGCACATGGTGATGACGTAGCTCGGCTCGGCGTACTTGAGCTTGACGATCGTCGGCTGGGTCGTGGCGGACTTGAACTTGCTGTCCAGCTCCTTGGCGAGCTTCTCGATCTCCTTGTAATCCTCCTGCGAGGCCATCACCAGCACCGAGTTCGTGATCGCCTCCGCCCAGATCTGCACGGGCAGCTGCTCGAAGCGCGGACGGCCACGTCGCTGTTTCGTCTCCCACATCTGCTGGAGGGTCGAGGCGACGTAGCTCGCGTCGGCGTTCTCGAGCTCGATCCACCGCACGCCGCCCTCGTCGCCGATGGGCACATCGAGCTGCTTCACCATCTCCTCGGCCTGCTGCATGATGTCGTCCGGCGCGAAGACGATCAGCTTGTTCTGCCGGGGATCTCGAAGGATCTGCACCTGACGCATCTCGCTGCGACGTCCGCGACGGCCGAGCTTGGCCCCGAGCATCTCCGTCAGCAGCTGGGCGACCTCGTCGGCGCGGGCGTTGTTCAGGTCGATCATCTTCATCGACGCCTGCGCGACCTTCACACCCTCGGTGTACTGCTGGATGACCTTGTCGATCTCCTCGAAGCGCTTCTTGGGCGCGGTGATCACCAGCATGTCCGAGCTCGGGTTCGGCAGGAAGTTGATCGAGCCGCCGCCGCTACGCCTTCGCCGCTCGCCGGCGAACATGTTCTGCAGGATGCTCGCGATCTGCTCGACGTCCTGGCCCGGCAGCTGCACCGTCTTGATCTCGACGTTCACCGACTCCGGGGAGTCGACCGTCTCGATGAAATCCTTGATCTCGCCCATCTGCTGGGAGGGCGCACGAACCACCAGCCCCGTCGGGATCGGCATGAAGAACGTCGTCTGCTCCGCGGACCGGCTCCGCCGGCTCGTCCGGCGGATGAACATCGTCTCGCACATGCTGGCGACCTGCGACGGATCTGCGTACTCGAGCGGGATGATCGTGGGCCTGTTGCCCTCGTCGCGAGCGGCGTCGTCGATCCGCGCGGCCTGCAGCTCGATCTCCGCCAGGTCGGTCTTCGTCGCGCGAACGACCAAGGCGTTGGCGATCTGGTCCGGGATGATCACCGGCGCGGTCCCGCCGCCGCCGAATCGGCCGCGCGATCGTGTCACCGTGAACATCTGCGTGATCAGGTTGGCCACGTCGGTCGCGCTGGCGTGTTGGAGCGGGATGACCTCGAGCTTGCCCTCCTTGCTGGGCTTGTCGAGCTTCTCAATCAGCGACTCGATCTCCTCGAATGCCGGCTCCAGCGTCGTGACGAACAGCATGTTGTTCTTCCGGTCGGCGCCGACCGTCACGGGAGTCCGACCCAAACGCCCTCGTAGGGCGTTGTTCAGCGTCGTGGCGATCTCCTCGGCATCCCCATGCGTGATCGGGATCGTCCGCATGACCGGATCGGTGCTGACGGATTGCTCGTCGAATTCCTTGATCTGCTGCTCGATCTCCTTCCAATCCTTGTCGAGGCAGATCACCACGAGCACGCCGCTTTGATCGTCCGGTAGCGCGCGGAAGGACCCCGTCGGCGTGCGGCGTCGTCGTCCACCGGTGTCCCCGCCGAAGATCGCCTGCAAGCCCTGCGAGACCATGCTCGGCCGCGCCTTCTTGAGCTTGATGATGTGCGTCTTGGTCCGTTCGACGTCCTCGGCGTCCAGCTCGGCCACCAGCTCCTCGACGAACTCCATGTCCTTCGGGTTGCCCATCACGAACAGCGCGTTGCCGGTCGGATCCGGCATGACCTGGAGTTGCTGCCCGCCGCCGCGACGGCCTCGGAACCGCCCCTGACGCGACTGGACGATGTTGTTGACGACCGTGAAGATCTGGTCGGCGTTGACGTGCTCCAGCTCGATCCGTCTGTATTGGGCCTCCGGCGTCTCGACGTCGAGCTGCTCGAGCAGCTTCTTGACGCGCTCGAGCCCCTCCTTCGCCGCCAGCACGATCAGGCTGTTGCTGGCCGGATCCGCCTGGAGATAGACCTGCTCCCGCTCCCGTTGGCGTCGATCGAAGCTCGGCTTCATCGATGCCTGCCGCTGCAGCAGCGGATTCATCAGGTTGGCCAGGTCTTCCGCCCGGGCGTGCTCGAGCTTGAGGAAGGTCACCTGCGCGTCCGAGACCAGCTCGGCCTTCTCGATCTTCTCGATCATGGCCTCGATCTCGCGATGGTGCTCCTCGCGGGCCTTGACGATGATCGTGTTGCTGAGTTGATCGAGCACCATGTCGACCTTCTGCGATTCGTCGGCGCTCGTGAACCGGGTGCGCTTTGGCGGCAGAACGATCCGCTCGAGGACTTGCTGCACCGAGGAGGCCTGTGCCCGCTCGATCTTGTAGAACTTGATCTTGCGGAGCTTCGCCGCGTCGGCCGCCTCGTCCTTGAACATGTCGCTCTCGGCCAGCCGGATAAACTGGCGGATGTAGTGGACGATGCCCGTGACCTTGAGGCGCCTGGTCTCGCCCATGGTCGCCGGCAGGACCACGCCGTCGGGCATGGTCTGGAGGATCTCGGTAATCACCTCGCCGACGTCGCTGACCTCGGGCGTGTAGAAGACCATCGCCCACTCGTCGTCGTCGATCTCGGCCTTTTTGAACTCCTCCACGCTGTAGAAACGGTTGTCCATCGGCACGTAATGGGGCCAATCCGACATCCGCCGCAGCATGAGGTGGTTCTTCTCCCGCATCAGGTAGTAGCTGGGGATGTTCTGCATCAGCAGAAGATTGAGCTCATGCAAGGCCTCATGGTACGTCAGCGGCCGCTGGTTGATGTACGTAATGCCGTCGCCCGTCGTCGTGGGGTACTTGCCCATGATCGTCAGGCCGCTCCAGCGACAGAACGTGTTGAGAATCTCGTCCCAGGTCGCCTTCTGGAAGCTCAGGACGTACTTGCGCTCCTCGGGGGGTGGCTGCGGGGCGGCCGGGGGCGGGGTCGGCCGGCCCTGCGCCCCGTTCTTGTTGTTCGCCTTGGGTGCGGGGGCCTTCGGTGTGGAGTTCTTGGCGAGTTGCCGGGTCTCCACCGAGGTGGTCGGGGACTTGCGGGATCGCTCGCGAATCTCCTGCAAGCGGCGTTTGAAGCGGTTTCTTCGCTCCTCCGCGCTGAGCGCCGTTTTGCTCGGGTTGGATTCTTCCGAGGTCCGGGCTTGTGTCGCCTGGCGTTGTCGTGCCAGGGCCTCGGCGCGGGCCCGTGCGGTCGCAGCGGCACGTTGGGTCGACGTCCGCGCACGACGCATCGCCTCGGCCAACTTTGCTCTGTCCACGGTGGCGGACTTCGACTTCGCCGGGAGCGTCGTGGGAGATCGTCGAGCCGACTGGGTCGTCGCTCCTTTCCGTGCCGGTGCCTCGGCGGCAAGCACTCCGTCGCCCCCCGCGACGGCCATGCCAATCGCCAGCGCGACCACGCCGGACCGCCTACGAAGACGCCATAGTAACGAAGAGATCATAAGGACATCCCTCCACGGTTCGTCGGCCCGGGCCTGAATCGCACGCGGACCCCCGCGGTGTTGAGGTTGTCGAAGCGCCTCCGCCCCGGCCTTCCCTGCCGAAGGGGCGCATACGCCTACTTGGTCTGTGTTTCTATTTCTTGTACCGCCCGATACAGATCGGGGTGCATTTCGGGGCTTAGGGACTCCCCGTCCTTGAGGGTCTTGCCCAACGGGAATACAAGGTACTGCTTCTGCGGCGTTCGCACGACCGCGCCGTACGAATCCACATACACTAGCGTGCCTTGACCATGGAAATCCTCACCGACCCGGCGAACCAGCTTCTCCTTCGTCCGGCTATTGCGCGTTACCGCCTCCTGGATCAGATACTCCGTGCCGTCTTGCGGATCGACCCACGGATAGCGGGTGGCCAGGACGAGAATCACGTCCTCCCGGGCGTCACGCCCTCTCCGAGGGGGCCGCCCGCGAACCGGCGTCCGCTCCTTCGGTTGCTCCGAAGCGACCTTGACCACCGGCTCGAAGATGTTCTTCTGCACCACCTGCTGATAGAACTTGGCCTTCTCCGGCTTGTAGCGGTCGCTCGGCGGGAGCTTCTTCATGTCCAGCTCCGCCGTCTCGACGGTCTCCGGATCGACGAGCGGATGGGACTGGAGCACCAGCGCTTCAACGTCCGCGTTGATCTTGAGCAGCATACCCTTTCGCTGGTGGAAGGGGTTCAACGAGAGCGTCCGAATCCGGACGAGGTACGGCAGCTTGTAGAAGTTCTCCAGGAATCGGACCACCTCGGCGATCGAGCCCTGGCCGCTGATGGCGACCTTCACGATCGTGATGCGCGAACGCGTCTCCTGATCGGTGAACGAGCGCAAGAACGCTTGTCCGATCGTCGGTCTCTGCAGCCTGCTGGTTTTAGCCACCTCGACCATCTTCGCGTGCAGGGCCTGTCCGGCCTCGGTCTCGCTCAAGCCCAACGTCTTGCTCGCCAGGCTACGGTACTTCTCGAGCAAGAACGGCTTCTGCTCGATCTTGCCTCGGTATTCCTTGATCTTCCGCTGATAGCTCCGGATCCGCTTGTCGGCGCTCGTGATCGGATCGAGAAGCCAGGGAACGAGCCGGCTGACCACACCAAAGGCCAGCAGCACCCCGACGGCGATCATCAAGTACCGTTGTCGCTTCTCCATGCTCTATCGCCTATCCGCCTTCCCCATTCGCCGAACCCACCGCTTCCGCGTCGAGCGCAGAGGCGGTCTAGCGCCGCCGCTTCGACCTCGTATTCGACTTGGCCTTCTTGCTTTTCGTATCCGATCCCTTGAAGTCCTCGTCCGGCTTGCGCTGGAGGATGATGTCGGTCTGGAAGTTGTACCCTCGCGCGTCACCGACTTGCTTAACCGTGCCGAGTCGCGCGATGTAGGGTCCGAGCTTCTCCAACTCCATGCGCAGCTTCTCCAGGCGCGGCATGATCTTCGCGCGAACCTCGAAGCTGATCCGCCCCTCGTCCTTCGCATAGAACTTCGTAGCGTACACCTCGCTCGTATCCGGGAAGAGGTTCGTGATGGTCGCCAGCTCCTCCAGCCACACGAGCTCCCGCTCCGCCCACGCCGAGGCGGCCATGACCTGGTCCTTGAACTCGTCTACCTCTTTCGCCTCTTCCTTGAGCTTCTCGGCCTTCTCTTTGACCACTTCGACCTCGGCGTCACGAATGCTGCCGACCCGCCAGCGGAACCCCATCATGGCCACCAGGAGTAAGAGGACCGACGCGGCGATCATCGGAATCCGCCGTGCCCGCTCGCGACCGAGATCGACGGGCTCCTTCGGATGGAGGAAGTCGAAGTGCAGGACCCCTTCGGTGCCGTGACCGATCGACAGCCCCAGCGGAGCGCTGAAGGCGGCGAACTCATCCCCGCGATCCGCCAGCTTGGCAATGGTCTCACCCGGGTTGTACAGCCGCGCGGGCGCCCCGAACCGCTCTTCGATCTCGCGACAGAGGCGATCCTCGATCCCGCAGGAACCTCCGATCACCACCGAGCCGATCTCGGCCCCGGGATCCGTCACCCGATACGCCTCGATCGTTCGGTTCACCTCGACCATGAGGCTCTCGACGGCCTCCTCCTGCTCGGTGTCCGTCGGGGCGATCATCACCGGCCCGCCCTCGCCCTCGAGTGAGCCCTGACTGCGAACGGCCGGCAGGATCGGCACATTCACGGACGCCGCGCGAGAGAACGACAGGCGACCCTGCCGGATCAGGTCGATCTCGGTCAACGTCGGCCCGACATCCACCAGCAAGAGACAGCCGGTCTGCTCGTCCTCACGCCCGTATAGGGCCGCCACGGTGTTCGCGAACGGCCGGAGGCCCACCCGCTCGAGCTGCAACCCGGCGTTCTGGCAGACCTGCTGGTAGTGCTCGAGCACATCGTTCCGCACGGCGGCGACGAGGACATCGACGTTCTCGGCCTCCGCCTCGGCCGGGAAGGTGGCGAAGTCGATCTTCGCCTCCTCCAAGGCGAAGGGCAGCTCCTTCGTGATCTGGAAGTGCACGACCGACGGCATCTCGTCGGGCGGGACGTTCGGCAGGCTCAGCATGTGCAGAACGGCCTGGTCACGGGGAATCGAGACGATCGCCCGTCGCGTGCGAATGCGACGCTGCTTCAGCGCGCGGCCGATGAACTGGCCGAGCGCCTCCGGGTCGTCGATATCGACCCCTTCCGTCACGGGCACGAACACACCGCGCACGCCACGAGGCCCCTTCCGGCTCGTCGACGTATGGACGATACGGATCGACTCGCGATCCCAGTCGAGCGCGAGCACCTTCCGATCAGCCAGTGGACCCGGTAATCTCACGTTCTTCCTCTTCGGCTCGGATGGGCCAGCCCGGTCCGAGCTTGGTGATGTCCCGCATGTACTTGATCAGCGGGACTTGTCCTTGCATCTCGATGACGGCCTGGAGGCGACAGACCATGCCGACATGGTCGCCGTACCCCACGGATTCTACCGTGAACTGCCACGATTGCGTTACGATGCGGATCGTATTGAGCTGCGGACCGGTGAACCGTGCCAACTCTTCGGCCGTCATCACGCCGGCGTTTAGCAGCCACGCGGGACTGATCTTCTCCTCGTCGCTCAGTTCCATCCTCGTCGAGACGATGGTCTCAATCTGCTCGTCGTCCAGACCCAAGCACGCCAAAACCGGTGGAGGTGCCGTGTTTACGTTGATCACATGCGGCAACGGAATGGCCACCATCGCCCCCAACGGTCCCATGTTCTCCGGACGCGGGATCGTCGTCAAGCGATCCATGACGATCAACATATCCTCCGGTGCCGCTTGAATCTCCAACGGTTCCTCGCTGCCCTTGAGCGTGATCTCCCCCGCAAGATCGGCCGGGCTCGTAAAGACGTACCCTTGGGCCCGAAGCTGCAGGATCGTGTCCACCAGGTCGCTCTCGACGAGCTCCGTCAGCAACGGCTCGATCTGATCGAGCTTGGCGTTCATGTAGATCCGCGGCTTGTTGTCGCTGGCGCGATCCTGTCCCATCGAGTAGACCGTGACGTACGGCAGCAGCCCGCGGTTCAGCTCTCCGTCGCCGTTGTCCGGCGGGAACGTCAGGTTCCCGTCGTCCTCCGCGGGATCGAGAATCCCGTTGCGGTTGTAGTCTTCGCCGTAGAGCACCTGGGCGACGAACCCCTTCACCAGGAGCAGCTCCTCCACCGTCTTGAACGGGGCGTTGGCCGCGGAATAGGGGGGAATTCGTTGTCGATAGTAGTCGCTCTCCGCACCGGCCGGACTCGTCATCGAGTCCTTGTCCCGCCAGTCGATCACCGCGTCGACGAGCTCCTCCAAGGGAAGCTCGGGGCTGAGCACGGCCATGAACAACGCCATAAGCTGGTCGCGCGTCGCCCAGTTGATGTTCAGCTTGCCGGCCTCGTCCTGAATGCCGTAGCGAATCGGCCGATCGCTCTCCCCGAGGATGTCCAGGTCGTTCGCGACGATGCTATACCGCCAGCGAATGCCGAGCTCCTGCTGGGGCTTCTCGTCCTCCTCGCCCTCTTCGGCCACCAGGTCGCGCTCGCCGAACTCCTGGCCTTCCGTGTTTGGCGGGTAGATCTGCACCGCGCGAAGGTCGGGGGTGTTCCACCACATGCTCATGCGGGCACGGTCCTCGCGCAACAGCAGGAGAATCCGCTGCAGCCCCGCCTCTGCGGCCAGGCGCGTTTGCATACGGTTGGCCCGCGCGCCGGCCGCACCCAACTCCGCGCTCGTCGCCAGCGAGAAGGCCATGCCCATCATCGCAAGCAGCATCAGGATCACGAGCACCACCGGCAGGATGATGCCGCGCCGCCCGGAATGTATCGCTCGATCCGTCATGCCTCGCATCCAAGACCTCCGCACGGCACCCGCCGCGCGCCCGGTCCGCCGATCAGCTCCCGCCACCCAGTTGGCCTTGAAGCTGCTGCAGTTGCTCTCGTATCCGGTTTGCCCCGCCGCCGCTCAGGTTCTGAAGGTTACCCAGGTTGTTGAGGTCACCGAGGTTGCCGAGGTTCCTCAACGAATCCAGGCCACCCGTGCCCCCGCCCGTCAGCGAGTTCAGATCGCCCAACCCCCCCATGCCGCCCATCATGTCGCCCATCCCGCCGAACTGCTCGCGCAGCTCGTCCGAGATGCGAACCAGCTTGCTGCCCAATCCGGTCGGATCCGACTGATACAACCGCACGACCATGGTGTAGCGATCCTCGTGGTACTCCTCCTCGTCCTCCTCCTCGTATTCGTCGCGATCCATCATCGTCTCGGACTGGACCTCATAGCCCTCTTCGCCCTCTTCGGTAAGCTCCTCTTCCTGGTACGCCCACTTGTCGACCCAGTTGCGGCCGTCGTGGTAGGCGAAGCGGATCGCCTTGATCTCCGGCGCGAAGACCTCCTCGATGCCCGGGTTCAGGTCGATCACGTCGGGCTCCTCGCCCTCGACGACCGGCTCGAGCTCCAGCTCCTTGTAGCCGACCATGATCTTGACCGCTTGCGGCAAGGCGCTCATGCCCTGGGCGGGCGAAGGCCTTCCGTCGTGCCCCAAGATCCGCCACTCGCGACGATAGAGCCCCGCCACCCTCGGGACCTCCGTGCCGTCCTCCAGCTCGACGTACTCGTCCTCGTAGATCTTGAGGTAATACCGTACCTCGGCCAGGTCGTATTGAACGGCCTTGAGTCGATCCCGCAGCTTGCGGCGCTCGAACACCTCTCGCTCCGGCAACCGCGTCGTCAGAATGCGAATCGAGTTCTTGTCGCCCGAGATCGGGGTCCCGTACGCCACCGCCTGTCGGATCTCCTCGGAGATCTGGTCCAACACGACGCGCGCGAGCTGCGAGCGCGTGGCCAGCTCGCGCCCGACCTGCTCGGCCTGCATCGTCGTCTGCGAAAATTGGAACAGCATCGCCAGAAGCACGGCCAACAGGCTGATCGCCAGCAAGACCTCGAGGAGCGTCACACCGGCGCGCGACCCCATCCCGCGCGGCAACCGTCCTCGGATGCCACGTCTTGTCTTCGGCGAGCCGGATGGAAGCGTCACCCTTGCCATGATCGTCTCAGCGTCGAAATCTCCGTCGCCGTCCCGGGGTTTCCGCCTGCCCGGTGTCCAGGTCCTCTCCGCCCAGCGCCGACGGAAGCGCCTGCTGGTTGGGCAGGTTCCCTTGTTGCAGCGCCTTCTGAAGGGCCTGCGTGTCGGCCCCACCGGCGCCGCCGCCGAGCAGCTGCTCCAGGCCGGGAATGCCACCACCCCCGCCTCCCATCATCCCGCCCATCCCGCCGGTCAACACGCCAAAGAGCGCCGGCGTCGTCAGCAATCCCAGCAGGTCCTCCGCCGTCAGTTCGCTGATCGCGGTGCGAATCTCGTCCATCGGGACGGGTTCGCCGCCGAGGATCCGCTGGAAGATCTCCTGCATCGGCATGGGCAAGGCCGCCAACAGCTCCTCCAGCTCCGGAGGGAGCGCCCCGGGGACCGTCCCGTCTTCCCCTGTCGGCGGCGTGGCAGCAGCCAGCAGACCGATGTCCTCTTCGCTCGGCATGCCGAAATCCGTCGGATCGAACTCGGCCACGATCGGCCGCAACGCGTAGACCGTGTGCAAGACGTCCCAGCTGTCGAGGTCGGGCTCTTCCGGATCCCCGGTGAGGATCTCCAACGAGATCAGGTCGAGGTTGTCGACGTCCGTGGGCTCGCGGCGAATCCGCCATGCAAAGCCCGGGTAACGCTCGCCGAACGTGCCCTCGCCCTCCTCGCCGTGGATGTCCACCAACCGATCCTCTTCCTCTGCCGGTAGGTCCATCTCGGCCATCACCCACTCGGCCAGCATCAGCCCGCGGTTGAGCTTGTCGGTGTAGTCCGCCGCGTTCAGCGAATTGCTGACCTGGGCCCCGATCGTCGCGATCGCCAACACCATGATGGCGATCGAGATCAGCACCTCGAGCAGCATCGCGGCGCGACGCGACGCGCCCCGAACGACAGATTGGGATGGACACGGCGCCCACGGCATCATCGCGCTCCCGCTTCCCGACCGCGAACGATCTTGCGCTCTTCCTGGATCTCCTCCCGCTCGGCCAACTGCTCCTCGTACTCCGCTTCCGTGAGCGTCCGGCGCCACCCGATCTTGCCCGTGCGCGCGTCGATGAGGATCTCCCAGGTCTGCAGCTCACCCTCGTCGGTCTCCTCGCCGTTCGTCAGGAAGATGGTCGCCCATTCGACGGTGCCGTCGGGCTCGAACACGATGGCGGGCCGAACCGGGTCCTTCTCTTCCTCCGTGCCCGCCTCGTCGACGTCCATGTCCTCGAACATATCCTCGAGCTTGTCGTCTTCCTCAAACATGTCGTCGACGCGGGAGGCAAGCTCGTCGTAACGCTCTTCCTGCTCGCGTTCGCGCAGCTCCTGTTCCGGAGTCTTCGGCTTGCCCAGGCGGACCTCGACGCACTGGATGCCCTCGTGAAGGACCTCCGCCTGCGACCACAGGTCCTTCACGGGCGTGAAGTTGGCCGGTTCCTCGATGGGCTTGTCCTCCACCTCGATGATAGGCTGAAGCGTGGTATTGTTCTCTTCGGCTTCGTCGTACATGTCCTGGTCTTCCCACCGAATGCGATAGCGCTTCCCGTCGTTCATGGCATGCGCCCGCGTGAGCGCCACCATGTTTCGCATCCGATCGACCGAGTCGGTAAGGCGCCGCCGCTCCAACTCGCCCGTGAAGACCGGCACGACAAAGTACATCAACAACCCGATCAGCGAGATCACCAGCAAGACCTCGACCAATGTGAACGCACCGGCGCATGCGCCTCGTGCATTCAGGGCGAATCCGCCCCGCGATCCCTTGCCGCGCGACGGATTCTTGCCCGCATTTCGCGTTGTCGACGCCTGGCCGAACATGGCCACAGATCCAAGGTCGCCCCGGGCCCCGGCCGACGACCGCGGGCCAGAGCGACGCCGCAGAAGCCTATTCGAAGTCTTCGTCGGTCTCCCAGCTCTTGATGTCGTCCTCGGTGCCTTCCTCGCCATCCGGACCGGCGCTCCACATCTCCCAGCTGTCCTCCTTGAACTCGCCGGGGAAGCGGTAGAAGTACTCGTTGTCCCACGGGTCCTTGAGCATCTCCTTCCGCTTGAGATACGGGCCCCGCCACTTCTTGTCGGCCTCCTCGTCGTCGGGCCGCTCGAGCAGCATCCGCAGGCCCTCTTCCCCCTCGGGGTAGCGACCCATGTGGAGCTTGTACATGTCCAGCGACTGCGCGAACGGACCCGTCGGGCCGAGCGCGTTCCTGGCCATGTCGATCTTCGAGTCCTGCTGTGTACGCATGAGCTCCGGCGCGACGAACGCCGCGAGCAGCGCGAGGATGGCGATCACCAGCAACACCTCGAACAGCGTGAATCCCTTTCTCCGGTAACTTCTCATCGTGTCTTCTCCTGTCTGACCACGCACAACACGTAGTGCTTGTTCTCCGAAGGTTCTTGTCGAGCCCGCACACACGGGCCTATGACGCAATTCCTCGTGCGGCGGAGCACCCGCCGCCCACGATGCTTATCCTCGCATGGCCGAACTGGACGTCAGGATCGGCACCAGGATCGCCAGGGCGATCACCAACACCATGCCGGCCATGAAGAGCAACAGAATCGGTTCAATCAACCGAACGGCCAGGTCGATGACCCGGGCGGCCCGGACCTCGTTGGTATCCGCAATGGTTACGAGCACCGTATCCAACGTGTTCGCCTCTTCGCTGACGGCGATCATGTCGATCACGTCCGGCGGAAACAGACCGCTCTCTCCGAGCGGACCCGCCAACGTCTCGCCCTGCCGCACGCTTTCGGCGGCTCTGTCGATCTCCTCGGACAGCACACGATTGCCCGCCGAGTCCTTGCTGACCTTCAGCGACTGCAGGATCGGCACGCCGTTGGCAAGCATCGTCCCGAGAATACGGCAGAAGCGGCAGATCGCCACGAGCGTCACGATGTTGCCGATCATCGGCAACTTGAGCTTGATCCGGTCGATGGCCAGCTTGCCCGCGTCGCTCCGAAGATACGGCAGTGCCGTCAGAATGCCCGCCATCACGACCATGCCCACGTACATCCAGTAGGCCGAGAGGAAGTCGCACACGGCGAAGAGGCCGATCGTGAGCATCGGCAGCTCCCCCCTCTTCTCCAGCGTCTCCAAGAACGGACGCATCTTCGGCACGACCACCGTCAGCATCATCACCAAAACGCCCATGCCCGCCGACATCAGGATGATCGGGTAGACCATCGAGCCGACCAGCTTGTTGCGAAGCTCATTCTGGCGCTCCACGAACCCGGCCACGCGGGCAAGCACGTCTTCAAGGAAGCCGCCCCGCTCACCGGCCTCAATCATGGAAACGTGCAGCTCGCTGAAGGCTTGCGGGTGCTTCCGCATCGCGTCGGCCAAGCCCTCGCCGCCGGCCACGTCGTCTCGAACCTCGCGAATGATCTCTACCAGGGTCGGGCTGGGCGTCGCCTTGGTGAGGACGTCCAGACTCCGCAGCACCGGCACTCCGGCTCGCAGCAGGTCGGCCAGCTGTCCGTACATGCCACCCACGTGGGACAGCTTGATCCGGCGACGAAACCCCGGCACGGCCGACTGGGCCGCCATGCCCCCTTCCCGAACCTCAATCGGAAAGAGCTGCCGATCGTCGAGGGTCCGGAGGGCGGCCTGCTGATTCTCCGCGGTGAGCACGCCGGTGACTTGCTCCCCTCGGGGGTTCCTGGCGATGTAGCTGAATGTGGGCATCGTTCCGTAGGCAACCTCGGCGTTCGTTACAAGTCGTTGATTTTACAGTGTCTTGGGGTCCAGTCAACGAGAATCACCTCCGCGGGTCTCGTCTTGGACCCCACCTCAACGACCTCCCGAGTCACGCTCCAGAATTCCCTCAATCCAACTATTCTACCAACACCGACGGGCCGAGATGCACGCAACCCATCGGCCACTACCATAACCCTACCCGAATTCTCGGTTCTATTTCGTTCAGGGGGTTGAATCGGGGTTGGTTGGTCGACGTCGACACGGCCATGCCGCGTAGACGCGATCGAGAGAACCGTTGCCGTCCTTACGTCACCATACGCAGTCGCTCGCGTTCCTTCGCTCCCTGGCATGTCCCGTGTCGCAGGCAAGCCTGCGGACACCGCCCTCCGACACAATACCACTGAGGTCTCACTCCAGTATCCGTACTCTTGGCGGGCATTCGCTGAGCGTGCCGCCTCAGATATCCTATCCGATCCGCGTCAGCCGCAAGACCTCCTCGATCGTCGTCAGGCCCTGCACGACCTTACCGAAGCCGTCGTCGCGAAGCAGCCTCAGCCCGTGACGTCGCGCGATGTCAAGCAGCCTGCCCGCCGACTCCCGCTGTACGATCGATTCCCGGATCTCTTCGTTCATCTGCAGGAGTTCGTACACGCCGACGCGGCCTTGATACCCCGTGTTCAGGCACTGGCGGCAGCCCTTGCCGCGATAGAGCTTCTGGCCGGGTTGATACTCGAAGTCCGGCGGCAGCGCGGCGGGATCCGGTTCGTATTCCTCCTTGCACTCCGGACAGATCTTCCGAACGAGGCGTTGGGCCAACACGCCCTCGACCGAGCTGCTGATCAGGAACGGCTCGACGCCCATATCGAGCAGGCGCGTCGGGGCTGTGGCCGAATCGTTCGTGTGCAGGGTGCTGAACACGAGGTGACCCGTCAGCGATGCATTGATGGCGACCTCCGCCGTCTCCTTGTCCCGAATCTCGCCCACAAGCACGACATCGGGGTCGTGCCGCAAGAACGACCGCAACGCCGAGGCGAACGTCAGCCCGATCTTCGGCAGTACCTGAACCTGGTTGACGCCCTCCAGCACGTATTCGACCGGATCCTCTACGGTAAGGATCTTGATCTCGTCGCTGACGATTTGCTTGAGCGAGGCATAGAGCGTCGTCGTCTTACCGCTACCGGTGGGGCCCGTGACGAGGATGATGCCGTGGGGGCTGGAGATCAGCTTCTTGAAGTCGTCCAGCAGCCTTTCGTTCATTCCGAGTTCGGACAACTCGACGAGCGACGTTTGCTTATCCAAGATACGCAGCACGACGCCCTCGCCGAAGGCCGTCGGCACGACGCTGACACGGAAGTCGATCTCTCGGCCCTTGAACTTCACCTTGAATCCGCCGTCTTGCGGCAACCGCTTCTCGGCGATGTTCATGTTGGCCAGGATCTTGATCCGGCTGATGATAGCCGCCTGGAACCGACGGATCTGGGCGGGGACGTTCGTATTGTGCAGCACCCCGTCGACGCGATACCGGATCTTCAGATCGTGCTCATAGGGCTCGATGTGGATATCGCTCGCCCGCTCGGCGATCGCCTCCTCGAGGATCTCGTTGACGAGCCGAACGACGCTCGCCTCCTGGGCCATCTCGATGACGTCGCCGCTCTCGTCGACGCTGTCGGAGAGGATTTCGACCTCGTCCTCCTGGATCATCTCCCCGACGACGTCGCCGCCCACGCCGTAGTGCTTCTTGATGACCCGATCGATCTCGCTCTGGACGGCCAGCACCGGCTCGACCTTCAGACCGGTCATCATCCGCAGCTCGTCGAACGCGTAGACGTCGAACGGATCCGAAGTGGCTACTTTCATGGTGTCGCTAGTACGCTCGAAGGGAATGAGGCCCCGACGGTGCACGAGCTTGCTGGGCATGGCGCGCAGCATCTCGACGTCGATGTCCGCCTCGCTGAGATCCACCAACGGGATCGCCAGCTTCTCTCCGAGCACCTCGAGCACGTCACGCTCGTCGACAAAGCCCAACTTCACCAGAATCTTGTCGATGCGATCGGTCGGTCCCTTCCGGGCCGCCATCGCTTCATCCAGATTCTCCTGCGTAATCTTGTTCTTCTGCAGGAGGATCTCGCCGACGTTGACGGCTACGTTGCCTACGGTGCCAGCCACAATACGCCCCTTACGAGAACTCGTTGCCACAATACTGCACGCATCCCTGCGATCCCCCCGTCCGTCCTCCATCCTACGGATCGGCCAACCCAGGCCGCAAAGCGTACATTCTCCGCAGCCTCGCCTGGCGACGGGCCCTCTGGTTATAACCTCTGCCGGGGCTTTTGTTGCAGTTGTTTTGGCGGGATTTCCATTATATCGCGACAAGTCCTACGTTATATGGCGTCGTTTCTATTTGCGCAGCGTAAGGATGCCCACAGGAGTGACGCTAACCCTTGTAAATCAATAGCCTACCGTCATGATTAGTCCTGGCTTACGGGAAGGGTATCTCTCTCGGGGAGGTACGAATGCCACGGATCGCCGGCAGAGGATCGCTCGATCGCGCAGAATCCAACGACGAGGGAAGCGTGACGGAACAGAAAGAATGGGGACCCAGGCGACCACGAAACTACTGTTATGGTTGGATGAGGTCGGACCGAGGGCCCAGCGAGGTTACGCTCCCCCGGCGCCCTGAGCTGCGGATTCCGTTACCGAGGGGGATGGACACTCCCTACCCCGTTGGCAAGCCGATGGCCCCCACCACGGCCGATCGGCGCGCAGGCACGACGCCTTCACTCACGAAGCGTACTCCGGATGCCTCGACCAACCTTCGTGATCGGGCCTCGATCCTTCTTCGCCAAGCCATTATGCCATGAAGCAGCCTGCTCGGTGGCAAGCGCACGCACGCTCCATGGTCCTTGACCGGGTTCCCGCGAACGGATACCTTTGCCAAGGTACGATTCTGCCGGAGTTCATTCTTGCCCGACGGCATGCAACGGCCCATCGGGGGTGTAGCTCAGTTGGTAGAGCAACGGCCTTTTAAGCCGTAGGTCCTGGGTTCGAGTCCCAGCGCCCTCAGTTCAGAATCGCCGCTATTCATGCGGGTATCGTGCATGTCACCAATAGGTTGCGCGTCGTCGTTGCTTTCATCTTCCTCACACTGAGACTCACCGCGACACACCGAAACTACGCCGAATCTGTCCGAGTTTCTGTCCGAGTCTTCGGCCGACTTCTCGCCGTCACTAACATGCGCAACGAGGTCATCCGTCCCGGTCGCCTGCAGGAAATCTTTCTCGTCTTCGGGGTGCGGGATCTCCGGCAGCAACTCGAGGGCGTCGGCCTGCTCACCGATCACCGTGAACCGGGAACGGATCTGTCGTCTCTGGCGTCGCGGGGGATTCCGATCGCGTCGGAAGCAGCGGAGGAAGCGTCGGTTGGGCTGTAGCGACAACGGGATCGAACGTCGTCGGCCGGCGTCCTGGAATCATGTCCCGACGTGGGACCTCATCCACGATCCTGACGAACGCACTCGCTGCTTCAGCGATCCGGAGGTTGATCGAGCCCCAGGACGGCCGCGGCACGCAGAAGGCATCGGACAGCCGACGCTACTTCCTCCTTGGCCGCACTGAGCTCGCCAGGACGGTCTTCAGGTGCGAGGGGGGAGCGCTCCTCCTCCCGCATCTGCTTGAGGATCAGCTCCGCCACGGTCCTCGCCAGCTGACTCAGCTCACGGATCTCCGCTTCCGTCGACATGCCAGTCCCACTTGGCAAGCCACCATCGATACGCAGGTCACTGGCCCGTTGTCGGCTCTCAAGACACACGGGCAACCTGCCGCCACATTGTGCTCACTCGCTTGCCTGATCGGTGAAGAGTCGTGGGGAAGGCGTTCGCTGGGTTCCCGGGACATCCAGGACGCGCGTGCTCTTGCGATGCGGGGCTCGCTCTCACATCGAGACCCGTGGATCGCACCCTTGTTGCTGGGACCTCCAGGTCCCGCGCCTCCCGCAAGCTATCGTCCCCATAGCGAATGCGAGAAGCCCCGTCAAGGCCGGCTCCGGGACAGACAGCGCATGGCCGTCGCCCTCGGGGAATACGGCGCTTTTCGATTGGAGGAAGTCGTAGAAGTACGCCGCGTAGGCAATCGAGTCCCCCGTCGGAGGTCCTCCGGGGATGGAGTCGAAGTCCACCGTGATCACGACCTCAGGGCCGGTGAACGAAACCGGCACGTCGGCACACCGATTGGCCGCCGAGTCAAAGAGACCCGCCATGCCCCCCGAATAGGTACCCAAATGGACAAAGGCCTCGATTCCGAGACCGCTCGAATACCCGCTCAGAGCGGACTTGTTCGAATTCCACTGCTCGACGGGAGGTACGTCCAGGTCGATGTCGACGTAGCCCCATAGCTGCCGGTCCACGTGACCCCAATCGTCCGCCGGGTACACATCGTCAGCAAACGTAAAGGTGAAACGGAGTTCTTCCGCCCCCTCGTCGAAGACGGCCTCCCCCGCGAGGAGGCCCAAGCCGTCCCCCGCTCGAGGCAGTCCCCCTGTCAGGGAAGAATCGGTTTCTCTCGAGTCGTCGGGCGTGGCCCCCCAGAGGCCGGAACAACAAACCATCAGCGCGATTGCCTTCATAGCATCCCCTAGAACCCTATCGACCAACGGACGTCGAATGGTAGCAGCGAGGCAGGTAGACGACCGAATAGCAGTAGTCCGCTCGATCGAGTGGGCCGCCGGTCCGCCAGGTCTCCATGGCCCTCCTGCCGCGACGGATCCATTCCACACTTCCATTGAAAAACAACGCGTTCATTCCATTGATAGGCTTCATGGAGGGCTGGTAGTACTGTTTTCCTCCAAACTTTCTGTTTTTGTTTGGAGGAAACGGTTCCGGGCTGCTCATGGCTTCGTGCGCCTTGACATGATTGCCGCCGAACCACGGCTGACCACCGTGCTCCCAATACCACGTGAGGTCCACGGCTGAGACCGCACGCTCGGGGGCCTTCGCGATGCGTTCGTACCCGCGATCAGGGGTGTCACACTTTGCCCCCCAAAGAAAGAGATAGTTTGAATAGATCGTGTCCGCACCTAGTTCGTTGGGACAGACGACCTCGCCCCTGGGTTCCGGGCAGATCAAGTGATCGCAAGATAGGTACGGACCGAGCAAGCGGCGGAGATCGTAGCCTGTTTCCCTGTGCAGGATGGTATTGACGGATAGATCGAGTCGTTCGTCGTCGTTGAAGTTCTGCGCCGTCGGAGGGAGATACCCGGAGGAATCATCGGCGTAGTAGACTAAGCCGATTCCCATGCTTCGCAAGTTGCTTTGACACAGCGTCCGTTTTGTTCTCCGCTTTGCCTTCTGCAGCGATGGCACAAGCATGCCCACCAGAATCGCCAGAATCCCCACCGCGATGAGAACTTCCAGCAATGTGTAAGCACGTGAAGCTCTGGCTGTGGGTGTCACGATCAGCCACCAGGCGACAGATCAATGGTTATCTTGCCTTCTCCGGCATGCGCCTGTTCGCCCTCTCCCGTGAGCACGACGATGCGACCCGTCTGATGCCGGATCGTCGCGATCTCGCCGGCGATATTGACCTTCAGGGCGCTTCCGGGGCTCAGCCGGAGCTCGACGTCGGAGCTTCCGAGCAATAAGGTGGTCTCCTTGGAGGCGTTCAGCCTGAGGGCACCGTCGGCGAATCGCAGACGGGACTCCCCCAAGATGGTCAGTTCGCTTTCAGGGCCAAGGTCCATCTCCGCAACTCCCCCCAAACGGATCCGCGCCGTCTCACTCGCCCCCGAACGAACGGTAGAACCCCGATGAAGCGGGCGCTCGGTCCTGGTCTCCAAGGCATTGAGAGGCCCCCACGTAACGCTCCCCAGCCGGTCCGGGCCGGTTTGGGGCAGGACGACGATCACCAAGGCCGCCGCGGCCGCCGCGCATGCCACTCCGAGGGGCAAGAGGACGCGGCTTCGCATCGGTCGAGTTCGGTGTAGCTTCTCCTGGAGTTTGGCCTTGGCGCCGGCGAGCTGCTCCTGGCTCGGCGAATCTGCTTCATGGGCGGCGGTCAGGGCATCGTCGATCGTCGCGTAGTCCGACAACTCCGACGAAACCCGAGGATCGGTCTCGACCATTCGACGAACGCGATCTTCCTCGGAAGCGCCCAACTCTCCATCATGGTACGCGGCCAGTCGCTGGTCGATCATCCCGTCTTCCCCACTCTGGAGCTCCCGTCAAGCATGGTTTGACGCATTCGCTCCAACCCGCGCGCACGCCAGGAGGCCACCGTATCTCGCTCGACCCCCATGATGGCCGCGACCTCCTTGTACGACATCCCGCCGAGGACGATGAACACGAGTGCCGCCCGTTGATTCTCGGGCAGGCCCGAGAGCGCGGACCATACCGTCGACGCCTTCTCCCGCGCAATCAGCTCATCGACCGGACTGGGGTCGGCCGCGGCTGCGTCGAGGGCAAGTTCCGGGGCGGCCGAGGTCCATCGGCGGCTCCGCCGATACCACCTGCGCCAGGCGTTGTAGACCGTCTTGTATAGATAGAGGCGATCCTGATCCGGGCTGCCCAGGCTGCTCCAACCCTTGGCAAGGTTGAGAAACGCCTCCTGGGCGACTTCCTCGGCGATGCCGAACGAGCCCGTCAACCGGGTCAACAGCTTGAGCACCCCGTCGAAGTGCCGGTCCACCAGAACCTCGATCGTGGATTCGTCGGCATCGCACATTTTTCCAAAATCGTCTGCGCCCAATGGCGACCTCGATGACTTGGTTCCTATGTGGATGCGGGAGGAGAGCCCTACCACAACCAGTGTACCCCTCGCTCCCGTCAGCAGCAAGGAACGTAACCATGAGCGCTCGGCTCGTCTTTGGCCTCATTCCTCTCCTGTCTTGGCCGGCGTGTTCGCTCGGCTCGGTGACGGTGCAAGCGAGCGTCAGCGGCGTGCAAAACGGGGAGGCCATCACCTTTACGGCCACTACGGATGAAACGGATACGGTGGTCGGCGTTACGTTCAGCTACGAGGGGACGGCCACCACCGATCAGGACACCTCTTACCCCTACCAAGTCACCAAGACGATGGACTGGACGAATGCGGAAGATCTGACGGTCACGGCCACGTTCGATTTCCAGAACATCCCGGATCAACAGGGAACGGTCGACGTCGACGTGGTAGATCTCCGGCTCATCGGCCCGACCCAGCCGACGAGGGGAAGCGCCGCCGGATACTTCGCTCAGACGCTGCCGAACGACTTGAGTGTGACCAGTTGGAACTGGACGTTCGGCAGTAGCGCTACGGATGCGAACTGGGTCGACACCGCCAACAACGACGACCGGAGCGTTTGGAGCGGCACCATGGCCGCCTCCGGAAGCATTGAGGTCGCTGCGACCTTGCTGGGAGTCGAGTGCACGAAGGCGCTGGCTGTCACCGTCGCCTCGCGGAGCGGAGGGGCTTGGCAAACTCCCTGCGCATGCACGGAGGACAACGACCCGAACTGGGGAAGTCCCCTGCTCGGCCTCGGGGAAGCGCTCGGCCAGGCCCGCGACAAGGACTCGAATCTCAGTCGCGTCATCGTACCGCAGACCGCGGTGGAGGATTGGTCTGACGGCGTGACGTTGTCGGCGATCACGAGCGGACCGAACAAAGGGGTCTGGTACGTGCGGTCCACGACCTTGGAGATCGATTGGGAGACGGTAATCAACCGCTATATCAAGTCCGGCGGTCCGCCGCCGGAAACGGGCGCGGACAATTTCTACGACTACAACGACGACGCCAACGGTTGCATCGCCGATGATATGGCCGACTTCGTTCAGGCCGTGAAGAATCACGAGTATCGGGGGACGCCGTCGACGCAGCAGTCCTTGGAAGGTCACTTCGGCAGGATTGAATACGCGCTTGTCCATGAGGTCGAGGATCCCAGAGCGGCCATCGAGGACCATGTTGCGGCGAGCGAATCGGCTCTCGAGACCTCGATCAACGACACCGTCGGCTTGATTGAGGACGACCTTTGGCTCTTCACCAGCGACGCGTGCGACGACTGGGCGGCCGCCGGTCCCAATTGGGGCGGCACAGGCGCGCTCGGCAGCGGAAAGCACACACGATACGACGTCGATCAGAGCGAATACTACAGCGGCTGCACGTTCGGCCCTGACCACTTCTGAAGGAAGGTGTGAATGATGTGCGCCTCGGCGCTAGGTGTGGTTCTGATCCTCGTCGGATCCGGGCTCTCGGTAGAGGTCGCAGAACTCGAGGCACTGCTTCTCGACGTCGCCCAGTCTCGAGGCAGCGCTCGCGGCGCGGCGCGAAGGATGCTGATCCAAGGCTACCGCACCGCCGAAGGTCAAACCCGCGCCGCCTTCCAAGAGAGACTGATCCAATCCCTCACGGACACGAGTGAAGACGTAGGCATCGCGGCGGCGCAGGCCCTCTCGATGGTACCCAGCGAGACGGCCGCCCTCGCCCTCTTGGACGCTCTCAGGGCGGAGGACCGCCCCCTGATTCGTCACGCCCTCATCCGGAGCACGGCCCGCGCGATCGCCGCACTCCGGGAACCGGCGCGTGGGATCGTTCTCCTCTCGGCGATACCGGTCTTGGACCACCTTGTCCGAGAGCCAAGCGTGTCCGGCGAGGAGCGCTCCACACTCCTTGTCCTTCTGGGTCGCTGCGGCCCGGAGGCCCTCGAACGGCTTCGAGCGCTCCGGCGCGACCGACGATGGGGTTCCATTCTCCACGCCGAGCTCCCGGCCGCGTTTGCCGCGACGGGAGATCCGGCCGCCTGTGAGGACCTGATCGATCTCTACGCGACGGGGACTGCGACGGGATTTCGTGTCGGCTGTCTTCACGCCATCGGCGCCCTACTCCAACAAACACCCGGGAGCAACCATCCCTGGCGCATCGCTGCGAGCGAGCTGATCCAAACCGTCTGGCAAAGGAATGAGGATCCCAAGTTGGCTTCCATGGCATGCCTCTCACATGTCCGTTCCGGGGCAGCGAGTGACAGTCCCACAACAGTCCTCGCTGCTGTCCGGGGCGGGCTAGTCGCAAGCACCGCAGACGCACAGAAGCGGTATCTCAGGGCGCTTCTGGAATTGAACGCTCCCTTGGATGAGGAGACGCGCTCGCTCCTGGAGGACATCCGGACGTCGGGCCCGACCCGGGTCCATCGCGAGATTGCAGCCGAATTGCTGAACGACCCATGCGAAAGACCGTAGCGGCAAAGCCCAATACAACTGTGAACGGAACCACGTGCTGGATTCGGCGGGGATCCTGTCAACGCGTCCCCCAATTGGGAGATCTGTTCCAGCTGGACGTACGAGACGTCTCGATCGCCCCGGGGGCAACACCCGAACGGGTGGTCGCGGAGATCGGTGCCCTGCGTCAGATGAGCACGCGCGGGCGGATCTCCGCGGGTGGCAAGGTGACCGGTCGTGCCAGGCGCATCGCACAGTGGCGTGTGTGCCAGGGACTGACGGAGAAACTCCTGTCGTGGCGGTGGGGACGCCAGTGGGCCGCGCGCAGAGTGGAACGTAGCTGGGACGGCATTCTCCCTCGACAGGTCGGGCTCGTCTATCGCTTGCCGGCCGCGCGTCGGAACGGCCTGCGCGACGGATACGTCGTCGTCGGTCAGCCATGCCCGAACTGCGAGCGAGGCCGACTCGCGCTCTTCGGGCATTCGGATTCCGGCGGACTCGGTCTGTACTGCAACGTTCCTTGTCTGGTGAGCGGCCACTACGGCGATCCGGTGCCGTTCGGCTTCGAGATCGGCCGGGTTCCTCTTGAGGACAAGGCCAACCACAAAGCCGTCTGGGGAACGCTGGAAGCCGATCTGCTCCCCCCCGATACCCTATCGTGCGAGTAGCTCCACGCTCCGGCTGGAAGCGTGCGGGACCAAGGAACCCAACGGGCTACCGTCACGGAGTACCGCCCCCTCACCGTCCGGTTCCGCGACTCCTTTCAACGCCTCTGTCTTCGTGCCTTACCTCGGAGCCCGCCGTCGACGGCCTTGCTTTCCGCGCTTGGCTCGACGGTCCCCCCGTGGCTCGCGGATGTCCTCGTTCTTCGTCGGCATCGGCGCATCGAGCTTGTCGCGCCAGGCCACCAATCGGGCGTGTAGCTCCTTGACCTTCTGCGGCTGCGAGGCCGCCAAGTTGTGTTTCTCCCCGATGTCCTTCTTCAGGTTGTACAGCTCCAGTCGGCCGTCCTCGAAGAACTCCATCAGCTTGAAGTCGCCGGATCGAATGACGCCCACGGGGAGCGTCCGCCACGTATTGCCGCCCGAACCCAGGTAGCCTGGGAAATGCCAGAACAAGGGTCCGCGAGGCTTCTCGACCTTGCCGACGTGCGTCAGCAAGGAGAGATAGCTCGCCCCGTCGAGGGAGTATCCCGGCTGCGGTTTGGCGCTGGCGAGTTCCAACAGCGTCGGGTAGAGGTCCACGCTGATGATCGGCTCGTCGCAGACGCTCCGCGGCGCGATCTTACCGGGCCAGCGAAACAGGTACGGCACGCGGATGCCGCCCTCGTAGAGCATGCCCTTGCCGCCCTTGAGCGGCCGGTTGTCGGTGATGTCCTTGCCCTTGATGCCCTCTCGCCCATAGCCGCCGACGCCTCCGTTGTCGCTGGAGAAGATCACCAGCGTGTTCGAAGACAGCTTGAGGTCGTCGAGGGCGTCGAGAACGCGGCCAACGCTCTCGTCGAGACTGGCGATCATCGCCGCGTACGTCGGATTGTTGTGCCCGCCCACGGGCGGCTTCGCCTTGAACTTCGCGATCAGCTCCTTTTTCGCCTGGAGCGGGGTGTGTACCGCGAAGTGCGGCAGGTAGAGGAAGAACGGTTCCTTTGCGTGTCGGCGGATGAAGTCCACGGCCTTGCCGGTGAGGAAGTCGGCGAGGTACGTCCCCTCGGGATAGTCCGTCTTTGGGTTGGTGCGGAACTTGAAATGTCGTCCCGACGCGATGATCGCCTCATCGAAGCCCTGCTTCCTGGGATGATGCGCCGGGTCGTTGCCCAGATGCCACTTGCCGAACATGCCGGTGACATAGCCTGCGTTCTTCATCGCCTCGGCGACGGTGGTCTTCTGGGTATCGAGCTTGGTCACATTGTCGACGGGGCGGAGCGGACGGCTCTGCCAGTCAAAACGATTGATGCTGCCCACGGTGTAGACACCCGTCCGCGGCATGTACTGCCCGCTCATCAACGCGGCCCGGGTGGGCGCGCAGTTCGGCGCGGACGTGTAACCGCTAGTGAACCGCATTCCCTCTGAGGCCAGGCGGTCGATGTTCGGCGTCTCGTAGTATTGGCTGCCGCAACAACCGAGGTCGGTGTACCCCAGGTCGTCGGCCAAGATGAACACGATGTTCGGCTTGGCCCGCCCCTGCTCGGCTGCTTGGCAGACGCCGGCAGCGCCCGGTTGCCACAGCACGATTCCTGTCACTACGGCCGAAAGCAAAGCACGCATAGTCACACCTCCCAAGATTCGCTGGCCGACATTGCCCAGGGCCCTGGGCAAACCGTCACAGGAGGTCATAGCACCTTTCGGCAAGACGGGCAAACGCGTCTCCCCGCGCACCCGTCCGACCATGCACGCTCGGAAGGAAAGAGTTCTACCCCTGCGTCGCAGCTCCGAGTCCGCCCTTGAGCAACGGCAGCGATCGCAGGCGTTTGCCGGTCGCGTCGAAGATGGCGTTGCCGACCGCCGGGGCCACGCCCAAGACCGGGGTCTCGCCGGCGCCCACCGACGTCACGTCCCTTCGGTCCAGCAGAACCGTCTCGAAGATCGGGAGATCGCCGAACCGTGGGACGCGGTAGCTCGAGAACCTTGGATTGAGAATCTTTCCCTCGTCGAACTCGATGACCTCGAAGAGGGCAGCGCCGAGACCCATGATGTTGCATCCAACCACCTGGTTCTCAACGTTGTCCGGGTTCACGATCGCGCCGCATTCAAAGGCCGACACGACCCGATCGACGCGGACATCGCCGCGCACGATCAATGGGAGATGTATCGCGCGTTCGGGAAGCGGAGGTAAGCTGAAGGTAGGTCGCGCATCTTACGTGAACTGCGGCGAGTTACAAAGATCTACCGGTTCTAGCTGACGGGAGCCGTTTCTGGCGATAACAAGATGACGTGTTCGAACTCTGGCACCAGAGACCTTGGAGGCGTAGACGTGGCACGATACCGACGGAAAGACAGAGCCATCGGAATAGGGGCATGGGTCCAGGCGCTTTTCCTCATCGGCTGGCTCGCACCTACGCTCGTCGCACAGAATGCTCGGCTGCTCGAATACAAGAAGGTATGGGACCGCGCGCCGCACAACGAGTTCACCGATCTCGTCCGCTTCAACGACATCTGGGTCCTCACCTTCCGCGAGGCGGATCATCACACCTCCAAGGACGGGAAGATCCGCATCCTGCTCTCGAAGGACTGCACGACCTGGAGGAGCGCGGCCCTGCTGGCCTACGAAGGTCACGACCTGCGCGACCCGAAGCTGGAGATCACCCCGGACGGCAGGCTGATGCTCAACACCGTCGTCTGGCTGAGACCGGCCGAGAACGGGAAGACCCACCAGTCTCTCGTGTATTTCTCGGCAGACGGACCCCGCTGGGAGGGTCCGCATCCGATCGGCGAACCGAACGTGTGGATCTGGCGCACCACATGGCACAAGGGCGTTTGCTACGGCGTCGGATACCACAAGCTGTTTCGGCACGACTACAAGAAGAAGCCAACATTCACGCGGCTGTACCGAAGCACCGATGGCCTGAAGTGGAAGGTCCTCGTGCCTCAGATGATCCAGGGCCAGACGTTTCCCAACGAAGGGGCCTTGGCGTTCGGACCCGACGATACCTGCTACTGTCTGCTCCGATGCACGGACTACGCCAAGCCCCACGCCATCGAACCGGCCCAATTGGGCATCGCCAAGCCGCCCTACACAACGTGGCGATGGATCGACCTGGGCGTAGGCGTCGGAGGGCCTGAGCTGATATGCCTTCCCGACGGTCGACTCATCGCTGCATGTCGCATGTACACCCGAAAGGTGCACACCGGCGTGTGTTGGGTCGACCTTGAGAAGGAGCGTTTGGTGGAGCTCGTCGAGCTTCCGTCCAGCTGGTTCAACGGCTACCCCGGCGTGGTTGCGCAGGGCAACACGCTCGTCGTGAGCAATCACGCAAGCCACGAGGGCGAGCCGGCCAAGCACCCCGCCATCTACATCGGCAAGATCGCCATGGATTGAGCGACGTTGTCGCACTGGGCGGACCGTCGCCGGCCACCGCCCGAATCGCCAGAGATTGACTTCCACACAAGGCGCTTGTGGTCGATGTCCCCTGGTAGGTCGAATTCGCTTACCCAGTAGTTATCCGAGCAGGCGGCAGCATCAGGGACACGGGAACACGGGAATCGGAACCGCATAACACCTTGCATGCGGGTCACGGAGGTGTAGAATGCTCTGGTCAGGAGTCAAGGAGGACGGCACGCACCGATGAGCGGGAATGCCAGCGACAAGAAGCGGCTGGTGGCGATCAGGAAGGGCAACCTTCGGCACAATCACATCTACCTCAGCGGCCACCACGACTTCTTCCCGAAGGACTGCTACGGCGGATCGAATAAGCGGAAGGGGATCGGACATCCCCTAACGTTGCACGTGGAAGGGCTGCCCGAGGCGGTGGAGACGGACATCGCCACCAACGGCGGGAACAACCACCCTCGCAACTTCTTCCGAAAACGGGCCTGGGTCGGGCGGTTCTTCAAGAAACATGGAATACAAGAAGGCGATATAATCGCCATAGAACGACGGCATAAGTACGAGTACCGCATCTACCCTTTCGATACCAAGAGCCTGCGAGCCGGATCCACCATTCCCGAGCATTGGCCGTCGCACCGCCCCAAGAAGCCTACGGCGGTCGATCTCTTCGCAGGTTGCGGTGGCTTCTCCTACGGACTGCATCAAGCTGGCTTCGAGCCCCTGCTGGCCGTCGAATGGGATGCCTCCTGCTGCGAGACCTATCGGGCGAACATCAGCCCCCGCATCCTTCAGTGCTCGATTCAGGAGGTCGAGTCCTTTCCCCCTTGCGACCTGCTTGTCGGCGGGCCGCCATGCCAGGGCTTCAGCAATCTCGGGGAGCGTGTCCCCAACGATCCTCGTCGACAGCTGTGGCGGCATTTCCTTCGAGCGATCAAAGACGCTGAGCCGCTGATTTTCGTGATGGAGAACGTGCCTCCCTTGCTCAGCTCCGCCGAATACCAGGAAATCGTTGGGGAGGCGGTGGAACTCGGCTACGAGGTGCAAGGACGGATCTTGAACGCAGCCTTCTACGGGGCCCCACAGCAAAGGAAGCGAGCCTTCGTAGTCGGCAGCCGAATCGGCTACCCCGTCTTTCCCGCCCCTACT
This sequence comes from uncultured Planctomycetales bacterium, assembly GCA_964550865.1. Taxonomy (GTDB): domain Bacteria; phylum Planctomycetota; class Phycisphaerae; order UBA1845; family JAFGLZ01; genus JAFGLZ01. The sequence continues at coordinate 10,449 of CAZKCX010000001.1, read as the reverse complement.
CACCGAGACCCCGAGGAGCCGCCGACGTTCGAAACACAGGATTTGCCGCCCTGGCGAACCGTTAGAGATGCGATCGGCGATCTTCCTCCGACGCCCGACGAGGAGAATTGGCACATAGGTCGCAACCCGACCGAGATGTCCCTCCGACGCTACCGGTGCATCCCGCCGGGAGGAAACCGCTGGGATCTACCGCCCGACCTGATGCCGGAGTGTTGGAAGCGCAAGACGAAAGGCGGTACCGACCTCTTCGGGCGACTTTGGTGGGATCGACCTTCCGTGACGATTCGGACGGAGTTCTACAAGCCGGAAAAAGGAAGGTACCTGCATCCCGAGGAGGATCGCCCGATCACACATAGAGAAGCCGCTCGGCTTCAGGGATTCCCCGACGACTTTCAGTTCCTCGGAAAGCGAATCGAAGTGGGCGTCCAGATAGGAAACGCCGTGCCGCCGCCGCTGGCACATCAGATAGGAAGGACGCTTTTCGCAGAGATCCGAAAGTCGAAGCGACGATCACGAAGCCCCAAACACTCGACGACGAGTCGAAGCAATGTCAAAGCCTAAGAAGCTGCAGGCACTCATCGCTGAGGCGGACGAGAAGCTATCAGCGTATCGTCGAGACCACAGCGGGCTTTCTTGGCGTCAGAAGGTGTTGCTTCTTGTAGAAATCGCCGGTTGCGTTAAGGAACTCGGCAAGCAGAGCAATCCGAATGCGGCCAGGGTTCACGCACGTGAGCGCATTCGGTTGTATCTCACGGAGCATGTCGGCGTCGTGATCGCAGCAGCAGAACTTGAGGTCGTCTCCGGGATCTCCGAATACGCACGACGTATCCGTGAGTTGCGGGTAGAGGACGGCTACAAGATCTTGACGGGATACAGCAACGACCCCGAGAGCGGCGTTACCCTTAAGCCGAGTGAATATCTTCTGCTGGAAGTCGAGCCTGACCATACGGCAGCCCGACGGTGGAAACTGGCCAACAGAATCAGGAACGAGCAGTCCGGCGGGAGCCGTGGCAGGTTGCTTCAGTACTTCTTGGAGAACGTAGGTCAGGTGGTTACCAGCGAGGAGTTGCGCTACGTTGCCAAGGCGAGCGAATTCGGTAGGCGTATTCGTGAGTTGAGGACGGAAGAAGGATACCCCATAAGTACTAGGTTCACGGGTCGCCCGGACCTCAAGATGGGTGAGTACGTAATGGAGAGTTCGGAGAGGATCGCCGATCCGCACGACCGGAAGATCCCTCTCGAAGTGCAGAAGGTCGTATACGAACGAGCCGACAACGCATGCCAGCTCTGCGGCTGGAACCGAAGTAGGTGGAAGAAAAGCGATCCTCGTATTCTGGAGCTGCACCACGTAGCCGAATATGCCTCGGGAGGCAGCAACACTCCGGAGAACCTTGTTGTCCTGTGCAGCCGATGTCACGATGAGATTCACGCCGGACGAAGCGAGTTGCCGCCGGATCTGATCCGATGACGGACGTCTATACCAAAGCCAAACGCAGCGAGATCATGTCTCGTGTGAGGAATCGCCGCACTACGCCCGAAGAACAAGTTGCTTCGCTACTGCGTAAACTCGGCATCCGATACCGGCGCAACGTCAAGTCCTTACCGGGGCAGCCCGATTTCGTCGTGAAGTCTGCAAGGACAGCCATCTTCGTGAATGGGTGCTTTTGGCATGGTCACGCCAACTGCAACCGAGCCAAGCTTCCGCAGACCAACACGGACTTCTGGGTCAGCAAGATAGCGAGGAACAAGAAGCGTGATGCCCGCACGACTCGGCAACTCCGAAGACAGGGCTGGCACGTCCTGACCGTGTGGCAATGCCACCTGCGCAGGCTGGAGGGCGTGAAGGAACGACTCCGACGTGTGATCGCCGAGAACGATCACTTCCGAGCGACTTAGAACTGCTGCTCTTGCCGACCTCACCACCGATTACAGGTGAACACCTTGCCAAGCTGCGGGTGGATGATGTGCTCAGGGGTATGCCGCGTTTCTTTCATAACAAGCCTCCATGGCCATGTCCTGGACAGTAGAGGATCCCATAGCATTTGGATCGAGTTCCGGGCGGCAGACCCGCGACCAGAAGCGCTCCAAGCTCATGTCCCAATCAAGCGTCCACACTGACGTGCTTCCCGCGAGCTGGATCTCGTAGTTTAGGCGGGTGGTGCCCTTCTGTCGCCGCAGCACGCCTCGGACCCGCCCGCGCTGTTCTACCAAGGGTATCATGTCGCGTCGCTCTCCGGCCATGTCCACCTACACGCCCGCGGACGGACACTCGTGTTCTGTCCCATTTCCGGCCAACGGGCAAGGATGCCGGGTTGAGGTGGTTGCGGTGTGTAGGGTCCGGGAATCAGGTGCGTCAAGGTGATCGTGTCATTGACATGTGCTATGCCCGATCCTGCGTGCGTGCTTCGCTCGCGGTCATCGGCGATCGCCCGTCGTGCTGAGCTTCGAAAGTACCAGAGTACCTACCCGTTCCGCCTGCCGCACCACTGGGCGACATGAATGACGCAACCCGAGCAGCGTGCCGTTCCCTTACTTGTATGCCGTGCGAATCTTGATCAGGGCCGGTTGTAGAGCGTCTGGTGCAGCCGAGCGAGCTTGTCGGCGTCAAACTTGACGACGTCCCGGTCGTACGTCATCAGGCCGTTGACCTCGCCCTCGACGTCAGTGGTCTGGGTATACACGGCCGCCGCCAGCCCCTTCTTGATCAGCGGGCGAAGGTTCGCAATGAGCTTCGCATAGGCGGCCTGCAGCTCCTCGCGCGTCTTGTACTTGCGATAGCCCCAGTTCCGTTTGTTCCACCAGAGATGCCCCTCGATCGGCAGGCCCAGACCGCCAAACTCGCCCAGCACCACCGCGCGGTTGGGCTCGGGCTTGGGCATGGCCGGACCGGGATACTTGTGCATGTCGTGCATGTCGCCGGTGCCGCGGTCGGCCCAGCCGCTCGGCCCGTCCACGAGCCGCGTCGGGTCGAGCTTCTTCGTCCACGCGAGGATCGCCTCCGTCTCAAACTGGCCCCACCCCTCATTGAAGGGCACCCAGGCCACGATGCAGGGATGGTTGTAGTAGGTCTCGATGACGCCGTGGAACTCGCGACGGAAGTTGGTGGCCGATTCCTCCGTCCGCTGGATGTCCGGCTGATCGCGACGAATGTACTTGTCGCCGCTGGGCATGTCCTGCCAGACCATCAGTCCCAGCTTGTCGCAGTGGTAGTACCACCGTCGCGGCTCGACCTTGACGTGCTTGCGGGCCATGTTGTAGCCGAGCTTCCGCGTGACCTCGATGTCATAGCGCAGCGCCTCATCCGTCGGCGCCGTGTACAGGCCGTCGGGCCACCAGCCCTGATCCAACGGACCCAACTGAAACAGCGGCTTGTTGTTCAGCAGGAGCCGGTTGAAACCCTGCTCATCCTTGCCCACGGCAATCTTCCGCATGCCGAAGTAGCTCGTCACCTGATCGATCGCCTTGCCATCATCCTGAATCTCAACGGTAAGGTCGTAGAGAAACGGCGAATCCGGCGACCAGAGCTTGGCGTTGGGAATCCTCAGGTCGATCGTCGCGCCGACCTTCCCCTCGGCCGAGGCCACCACCTTGCCCGCACCCTTCGCGACGGCCTTGACCCCCGTCACAGACGAGGTTCCCCGGCCCGCCACGGTCAGCCGCAGCACGCCCGCATCGATGTCGGGAACCATCTTGAGCCGATCGATGGACGCGGACGGCACGGGCTCCAGCCAGACAGGCCGCCAGATGCCGGTGACGGCCGTGTACCAGATCCCCTTCGGCTTGGAGACCTGCTTGCCCCGCGGCTGGAAGCTCCGATCGGTCGGATCCCAGACGCCCACGACGAGCTCTTGCTTCGCCTCTTTCGTCAGCGCCTCGGTGATGTCGAACGTGAACGGATCGTACCCGCCCTTGTGCGAGCCGACCTCCTTGCCGTTGACCCAGACCGTCGTCTCCCAGTCCACGCCCTCGAAGTGCAAAAGCAGCCGCCCCTTCTTCCACGCGGCGGGCACCTCGAAGGTTCGCCGGTACCAGAGCCGCTGCTTCCCATTGACGGGCTTCTTCACGCCCGAGAGTGCCGACTCGATCGGGAACGGCACGAGGATCTTCCCGCTCATGCTCTCCGGACGCGGATCGTCCTTGGGGAAAACCGCGTACTCCCACAGGCCGTTCAGACTCTGCCAATCGGAGCGCACCATCTGCGGGCGCGGATACTCGGGAAGCACGTTGGTGGGCGAGACCTCCTCGGCCCAGCGCGTCATCAGACCGCCGCGAACGGGCGACCAATCCGCGCGGGCGGAGCATCCGAGGCTCCCCAGGACCATTGCCATCATCAGTACCGTCAGCTTGTAGGTCATCATCTTGATTACACTCCCGCAGAATGAATCGAGCTCGTCCGTCGCCACGAGGCCGCAAGCGAGGCGGCGTCATCGTATCCCCTCGGTCGCGCGGACGCCAGACATGTCCCCTGGCGTGCACGACATGAAGCGCGTAGACTCATTCGGATTGGACGGTTGCGACACCCGATGTTGCAGCCGGATGCCTAGTACCGTGTTTCACAAGTGGTGCGACCATGGCAGTGTTCATGTATGCCACGGTTGCTGCTCGAGCCGCGGCATTCATGCCGCGCGGCCGCGCCGGATGAATCCGGCGGTTCGACGCAGCGCACCACAAGCGGCTCGGGCATATCGTCGCAATACTTCTGAAATGCAGTACTAGCCCGAGCCGCCAGAGGAGATCCGCCGTGAGAAGCGGCACACCAACGAAGCTGCAGCTCACCTTCCTGCTCGCGGCTGCGCTTGCCTGCTGTGCTCACGCCGCCGACCTGTCACTCAAGGAGACAATGGACCGCGTCGTCGCGCGACTCTATGCGAACATGGACGAGACGGCGCTCGGCTCGATCGATCACGAAACCGCCCTCAAACTCCTCACGGACGAAGAGCGAAGGGTCCTGGCCACGCAGTACTGGACCTTCGACGTCAACGTGCCCGTGGTCGTCTCGGTCATGCGAAACACCGGCCAGAAGCCGGTGCCGTTCTGGCTGCCTGAGGCCGGGTTCCGCAAGACGGATCTCCGCGTCAAGAACGAGATATGGACGTACGAGGTCTGGCAGAAGGCGTTCGACACCGGCCGCGTCGAGTTGGGCATCAACGGTTTCGGCATGCACCGCACGGTCTACTTCGTCTGTGTCGGACCGCAGAAACCCGGCGATGAGGTGAAGATCTCAAACCTGTTCCCCGCCGGCGAGGCCGTCACGACGATGAAGAAGGGCGCGTGGACCTACCGCGACTGGGACAGCTTGGTCATCGAAGAGTTGCCCCAATCGCTAGCGGGCCAGCTGCTGCTGACGACTTTTCGCGGCCGAGCCCGAGAGGCCCATCTGGTCGGCGGATTCCGCAAGACGCCGTTCCCGTCGTCGAAGCAGCCCGATCAAATCGTCCTGACGTGGAGCGACGACCCCCGCACGACGCAGACCGTGCAATGGCGATCAAGCACCGCCGTCCAAGATGGCGTCGTCCGCTATCGCCCGCTTCACGCCAAACGGCGGACCCCGGCCGAGGCCCGAGCGAAACGAGTGGTCATCGAGGACCGCCTGCTGATGAACGATCGGTACACGCACGGGTTCACGGCCGTGTTGCGAGACCTGAAGCCGTCCACGGAGTACGTCTATACCGTTGGCCCTCCCGGCACCGAGAACCGCAGCGAGGAGGCCACCTTCAAGACTGCGCCCGCCGCGAAGTCCCCGTTCTCGTTCGTCTATCACGGCGACACGCACCGCTCGCCCATTTGGGGACGCATGCTCCAGGCGGCCGACCGCCGACATTCTGATGTAGCCTTCCACATCATCGGCGGCGATCTCGTCAGCACCGGGCTCTTTCGAAACGAATGGGACGAGCTGCTCCACTCCTCGGCCGACGTGTTCGCGCGGAAGCCGCTGGCGTTCTCGCTCGGCAATCACGACGACCAAGACGGCCTCGGCGCCTGGATGCCGCTCGCCCTCTTCGAGTTCCCCCACAACGGCCCCAAGGGCATCAAGCCTGAGAAGACGTATAGCTTCCGCTACGGCGACGCCCTGTTTCTGGTCCTCGACGTGGCCTCCCCTTACGAAGCGCAGGCCGAATGGATGGCCGAGCAGCTCGCCAAGACCGACGCCACATGGCGGTTCGGGATCTACCACTTCCCCATGTACGTCTGGCCCGAGCACGACGAGTATGGCCCGATCCGCCGGCGCTGGGAGAAGGTCTTCGCCGAGCACCACCTCGACATGATGCTGCACGGCCACATTCACTGCTATCTTCGCACGCGCCCCATGCGCAGTGGTCGCGTGGCCTCGTCGCCCGCCGAGGGGACGATCTACCTGATCTCCTCGGGCGTGCCCACAGACGAGAAGCCGAAAAAGCTGCCCGACTACGCCGTGAGGTTCCTGGTGGGCGGGCCCTGGTACGTCAAGTTCGACATCGACGGCAACCGTCTCGTATGCCGGACCTACGACACCGAGGGCAACGTCCACGACGAGTGGACGATCGAGAAATGAACGGCAAGACCATCCTCCTCATCGGCGCGTTCGACGTGAAGGCGGAGGAGTACGCGTTCGTTCGCCGACTCCTCCTCGAGCGCGGGCACCAGGTTCGCACGATGAACATCGGCGTGAAGGGCGAGACAGATCTCTTCCCCGTCGACATCCCAGCGGAAGCCGTCGCGCAAGCGGGCGGGAGCGATCTCGCGCAACTCCGCCAGGCCAACGACCGCGGGGCCTCGCTAGATGTGATGAGCAAGGGGGCCGCGACGGTCACCCGAAACGAGCATGCGGAGGGCAAGCTCGACGCCGTCTTCGCCATGGGCGGGAGCGGGGGCACGGGCGTCGGCTGCGCCGCCATGCGCGAACTGCCCATCGGGGTGCCGAAGGTAATGGTCTCCACGCTCGCGAGCAGTGACGTTTCGGACTTCGTGGGCGTCAAGGACATCACGATGATCCCGTCGGTCGTGGACGTGGCCGGCGTGAATCGAATCAGCGAGAAGATCTACCGGCAGGCCGTCGGCGCCGTGTGCGGGATGCTGGAGATGGACTACACCCCCGCCGCCGAGGATCGCCCCATCGTCGCGACCAGCATGTTCGGCAACACGACGCCCTGCGTGGATCGCTGCCGAGGTCTGCTCATCGAGCGGGGATACGAGGTGCTTGTCTTCCATGCCACCGGCAGCGGCGGGCGAACGATGGAAGGGCTCGTCGAGGAAGGTTATGTGGAGGCTGTCCTCGACATCACAACGACCGAATGGGCCGACGAAATCTGCGGCGGCGTCTTCACCGCGGGTCCCCACCGGCTGGACGCCCCCGGCAAGAGGGGCATCCCCCACCTCATCGTGCCGGGCTGCGTGGATATGGCGAACTTCGGTCCGCGCGAGACCGTCCCGGCGCGATACGACGACCGCACGTTCTTCGTCTGGAGCCAGACGGTCACGCTGATGCGCACCAACGTCGAGGAGAACGCACGCATGGGCGAGATCTTCGCCGAGAAGGCCAACGCGGCGACGGGCCCTGTCGCCTTCCTGCTGCCCCGCGGGGGCGTGTCCATGCTCGACAAGGAAGGGGAGCTGTTCTGGTGGCCGGAGGCAAACGAAGCCCTCTTCGATGCGATCCGCAAAGGCGTACGGTCCGACATCGAAGTGGTCGAGGTCGATGCGAACATCAACGACCCGGACTTCGCGGACCAGGCCGTCGAGATGCTCGCCAAGCTCATAGAGGTTGCTGAGGCCGGTTAGGTTGCGCCGAACGCTGTCCGCGCAACTTCGAGCGTGGCCCGAGCAAGAGGAATCGTGGAAGCTATTCACTCAGCCCAGGAGAACGCCATGGCCTTCACACGTGAGCAGGTCTTGCAGCGACTCAAGAAGAAGATCGCCCACAAGGAGCCCATCCTCGGCGCCGGGGCCGGCACGGGCATTTCCGCCAAGTTCGAGGAGGCCGGCGGGGTAGACCTGATCGTCATCTACAACTCGGGCCGCTTCCGCATGGCGGGACGCGGATCGCTGGCCGGACTCATGCCCTACGGCGATGCGAACGCGATCGTCATGGACATGGCGCGGGAGGTCCTACCCGTCGTCAAAGACACGCCCGTCCTCGCCGGCGTCTGCGGCACCGACCCGTTCCGCCTGATGGATGTGTTCCTCGGCGAGGTCAAGGCGGCGGGATTTTCCGGCGTGCAGAACTTCCCGACGGTGGGCCTGTTCGACGGCCAGTTTCGCGCCAACATCGAGGAGACCGGGATGGGATTCGCCCTCGAGGTCGACATGATCCGCCTGGCCCGCGAGATGGATCTGTTCACCACGCCCTACGCCTTCCGGCCCGACGAGGCCGAGGCGATGGCCAAGGCCGGCGCCGATCTCATCGTCGCCCACATGGGACTGACGACAAAGGGCTCCATTGGCGCGAGCACGGCCCTCACCCTCGAGCAGGCCCCGGCAAAGGTGCAGGAGATCTGCGAGGCGGCCAAGGGCGTCAACCCGGATGTCATCTGCCTTTGTCACGGCGGGCCGATCGCCGAACCGGAGGACGTTGCATTCGTCCTCCAGAACACCCAGGGCATCGACGGGTTCTACGGCGCCTCCAGCACGGAACGCCTGCCGACCGAGCGGGCCATCCAGGAGCAAATGCGGCGGTTCAAGGCCGTCCGATTCTGACGTCCGCGGAGGCGGCCGAGAAAGGCCTCTCGAAAGCCAGACCACCCATCCAACGTAGGGAGCGAAACATGCCACAGATCAAGCACGTCGTCTTACTGAAGTTCAAGCCCTCGACATCCCAGGAGAAGATCGACGGGATCTTCATCGCCCTCGCCGGACTCAAGGACAAGATCCCGGGCATCCTCGACTTCTCGGGCGGCGCGTACTCCAGTGACGAAGGGCTGAACAAGGGCTTCACGCACGGGTTCCTCATGACGTTCGAGGACGCCGCCGCGCGCGACGACTACCTCCCCCACCCGGACCACGAGGTCGTCAAGAAGATGATCCTCCCGGAGCTCGACGGCGGCCTGGACGGGGTCATCGCCTTCGATTGGGCATAGGGCGCGCCGACCGTCCGCAAACCGTTCGCGGATGCATGAGGACACGACACGGCGATCTCGGAGAATCGCAGGCCGCTCGTCGACATTGCCCAGGCCTTGAACATGACCGACAGATGTCGTCCTTTCAGAGCTCTGTGCTCATGGTCGCTGGATGCCCTGCTACCGAGGCCGTGATCGAAGCGATAGAAGCGCTGCTTTCGACAACCGGTTTGTCTATGCGGGTTCCCGCGGCGATGCCGCCAACCGCATGGGACCGGTCCGCTCCGGATGCCGGCCTCGTTTGGTCGAGTAGAAGTCGACGATGCGCGCCATGTCGGCCTGCGGGTCGTCGGTGAGGTCGATCAAGGGCCCGAACCCACCGGTCTTGCTCGGGTAGTCCAGGAACGCCAGCAGGATGGGGACGTTTGCCCCTTTCGCGATGTGGTAGAACCCGGATTTCCACGCGTCGACCCTGCGGCGCGTGCCCTCGGGCAAGAGCCCAAGCGCGAACTGCTCGTGTGTTTGGAATTGCCGAATGCACTGAGAAACCACATCATGCCGACTGCGGCGGTCGATGGGAACGCCGCCCAGCCATCGTAAGACCGTCCCGAACGGTCGGCGGAAGACCGTATGCTTGGCCATCCAGTGCAGCCTCAACTGGGAGGCAAAGGCGATGGCCAAGGCATAGATTGCGTCCCAGAAGCTGGTGTGGTGCACTCCGATCAGCACATACTTGGGCAGGTCGGGAAGCCGACCGACGCGGCGCCAACCCGTCATGCCGAGGAACGCGAGCGAAGCGCTCCGCAGCAGCGGTTCGATGATCGGCGTGTCGTGCACTGTGAAGCGGGCGATCGCTGGCATGGCGTCCGCTCCGGCCGCGGGGCAGGGGTTTCGATCGATTCCCCGTCGCTCAGGAGAGGTTTCCGTTGCTTGACGTTCGGACGACGTGCAAGTGTAGTACGCGACGGTGCATCTCTATTGAGGAGGATACCCTCCCCTTCATCTAGATTCGAGCGTTTTCGATATCGCCTCATCGCGAGCGCGGCAAGGAGCGGCACATGCAAGCCGACGAAGACAGGGCCCAACAACTGCACAAGCTGTTTTCCGAGCAGGGATTGGCGGTTCTTTCGACCTGCGGCGGGGGATGTCCCTACGCTTCCCTCGTCGGTTTCGCCGCCACCAATGATCTCCGCGGCCTGCTGTTCGCCACTTCGCGCAACACCCGGAAGTACGCGAACCTCATGGCCGAGCCCCATGCGGCCATGCTGATCGATAGTCGGTCCCATCAGGAAACGGACTTCCACAACGCCATCGCCGTCACCGCGACAGGCCGAGCCGAAGAGGTCGCCCCCGAACGAAGGGAAGAGCTGCTCCCGGTGTACCTCCATCGGCATCCGCACCTCTCCGAATTCGTTGG